>CAYYSM010000089.1:0-8365 GCA_964474225.1 uncultured Hyphomicrobiaceae bacterium | reverse complement strand
GGCGTGCTGCACGGCAACCGCACCTATCTGCTGCAGGACGACGACGGCCAGATCATTGAAGGGCACTCGATCTCGGCGGGCCTCGACTACCCCGGCATCGGCCCGGAGCACGCCTGGCTGAAGGAGAGCGGGCGCGTCGAATATGTCGCCATCACCGATGACGAGGCGATGGAGGCGTTCCAGCTTTGCACGCGCAAGGAGGGCATCATCCCCGCGCTGGAGCCGGCCCACGCGCTGGCGCAGGTGATGAAGATCGCCCCGAACCTGCCCAAGGATCATCTGCTGGTGATGAACATGTGCGGGCGCGGCGACAAGGACATCTACACCGTCGCCGAGCATCTGGATATGGAGATGTAGTCGTGCGCATCCGCGCGTGTCATCCCGGGCGCTCCGCAGCACTTGGTGATGCGCTGCTGATCCGGGATCGCTTCCGTTTCCATACGATGCGCCAGATCCCGTGTCTGCGAAGCGGCACGATGCGCCGCATCGCGCACGGGATGACGGCGGGCCGTTCACCGTGACGGAGACGAGTTAATCGCAAGGGCGCTGAGGCGCTCCAACAAGCGCAGAGAGCAACGCAATGTCGCGCATCGAAAACCGCTTCGCCATCCGCTGTCCCGCGCTCGTGACCTTCGTCACGGCGGGCGACCCGGACTATGAGACCTCGTTGGAGATCCTGCGCGGGCTTCCGTCAGCGGGCGCGGATGTCATCGAACTCGGGATGCCGTTCTCCGACCCCATGGCCGACGGCCCGGCGATCCAGGCGTCCTCCCAGCGCGCGCTGAAAGCCGGGCACAAGATGGACATGACGCTGGAGATGGTGCGCGAATTCCGCAAGGGCGATCAGGACACGCCGATCGTCCTGATGGGGTATTACAACCCGATCTATTTCCGCGGCGCGGAGCGGTTCGTCGCCGAAGCGGCGGAAGCGGGCGTCGACGGGCTGATCGTCGTCGATCTGCCGCCAGAGGCGGACAACGAGCTTTGCCTGCCCGCGCGCGCGGCGGGGCTGAACTTCATCCGGCTCGCCGCGCCGACGACCGACGATGCGCGTCTCCCGGCCGTGCTCGCGAACACTTCCGGCTTCGTCTATTACGTCTCGATCACCGGCATCACCGGCACGCGGACACCGGACACCGGCGAGGTCGCGGCCAATGTCGCGCGGATCAAGTCGCACACGCCGCTGCCCGTGGCGGTTGGTTTCGGCGTCAAGACGCCGGAGCAGGCGGCCGCCATCGGCGCGGTGGCGGACGGCGTGGTGGTCGGCTCGGCGCTGGTGGGCGCGATCAAGGACAGCCTCGACGACCAGGGCCGCGCCACTGAACAGACCGCGCCTGCGGTGTTCTCGCTCGTGGAGCAGCTCGCCGCCGGCGTGCGCAGCGACCAGCGCGAAGCGGGCTAGCGCGCCATCAGTGCTCAGCGCTTAGCCACTCTAAGAGCCCGTCGTCGGGCCGCGGCCGGTCGGGATCGCTTCGTCAAAGTGGACCCAGTCCGGTTTGGAGGCGCAGAAATAGGCGCCCTCCGGCTTGAAACTGCGCCCTTTGAGCAGCCCACCAGCAACGCCGATCTTGCCCGGCAGAAATTCGGCTTCCCACCATACGCTGGTGCCGCATGTCGGACAAAACCGGTAGTCGATCGCGCGGCCCTTGTCAGACATCCGGCAATAGACCGTTGGTTCGCCGGTCATCTCCTCGACCTGCGAGCGGTCAAAGTATGCGCTCAAGCCAAAGGCGGAACCCGTCCGGCTTTGACAATGCCCACAAGCGCAAATCGCCTGGAACGTTGGTGCGCCTGAAAGGGTGATTCCCACCGCGCCGCACGAGCACGAGGCTGAGCACGGCTTTGCATCATTGTCCGACATGGTCTTCCAAGCCCGTATCGATCGACGTTCAGACTATCGACTGTGAATTTCGGATATGAAGATGACAGCCGTGTTGCATCGGCCATCTGTGCCCACGGAATGCCGCGCGCTTGAAGCCCCTGCGCAGCAGCTTGGTTTGACGCATCGCTTACGTCCGGCCACCGATGGCATTGCCGAAAGCTGACGATGTCGGTGAGAGAGGGGCAGTCGGAGTGAACCCCGAATGGATTGGCTCCCCGGGCCGGATTCGAACCAGCGACCAATCGGTTAACAGCCGATTGCTCTACCACTGAGCTACCGGGGAATTTGCCCTTCGCTGGAAAGAAGCATATAGCAAACGCGTTCCCGCGTCGCCACCTTGAATTTAGAGCACCCTTCGGCTCTTCGCAACGTCCAAGCAAATGAGAAATGTTGACAATCCACCCGCCCATCCGCCGCGCGCCGCGGGGCGCCGCATGACGGAACGGCACCGCGACCAAAAATCGGAGCGCGGCGAAAGCCGTGAGCAGCCGCCAGAGCGCAAGCACAAGGTCAGGATCGGCAATCACGAAATGGGGCTGCCACGCTCGCGCCTGTTGCGCATGGCGATGGGCTTTGCGCTGATCCTCGGCGGCCTGCTTGGCTTTCTGCCGATCGTGGGCTTCTGGATGTTGCCGCTCGGGGTGCTGGTGCTGTCCTATGACCTGCCCTTCGCCCGGCGCTGGCGGCGGCGTTTCGTCATCTGGTGGCACCGCCGGCGCGGGGGCGGGAACCGGGAAGGCGACGCCTAGCGTCACATCGCCTGCAGGACGCCGATCAGCGCAACCGAGTAAACCAGCACGCCGCCCAGCACGAGCATGATCTGATAGTTGTTGCTGACCGTGGCGCTGGTCAGCCGCTTGGCGTTCTGCAGCAGATCCGGCCATGTGTAGGAGACGAAATCGCCCTGGGTCATGATCGAGATGACCCGGCCGTGTTCGTCGACGATCGGCAAGCGGCGGAAGCGCTCATTCGACATGATCGCCAGCCACTCCAGCAGATCGTCATCAGCGCGCGCCACGCGCGGCTTTTCCGTCATGATCTCGGACAGCTTTGTTTCCTTCGGATCACGATCCCGGTTGACCAACCGCTTGAGGATGTCACGCTCGGTGACCATCCCCAGAACGCGATCCTGCTCATCGACGACAATCACCGAACCGTAATCGAGTTCCGCCATCTTCGCCGCGGCTTCGGAGACGAGCGCAGCTGGCGGGAAAGTCAGCGGTTCGGGCTTCGTCGCAAATTCAAGGCGATCCCTGATTTTCATGCAGCAATGTCCTTCTTAAATGCTTGCGGTGCGACATCGTATCATACGGAACAGCGCCGCCTGCCGATCAGGGGTGAGAGCGAACACGCGATCAATTGACTGTCACCTTTTACAAAATCGACACAACGACCACCCAGCCTGAGAGCAGCAGCCCGCTCAGAAGCGTGTAGAGGCCATTCCACGACAGACCAATGCGCCATGCGCTGACCCCGCCGATGCTCCCGGCCAGCAGCGTCGTCGCGGTGTAGGGCGAACTGGCCCCGCCCAGCGCCCAGCCCGACGTGATCGCGACGATGATCGCAGCGGGCGTTACGCCCATCGCCTCGGCATTGGGCAGAAGCGGCGCCATCAATGAGACCGAAAGGATCGGGTTCATGCCCATCAGCCCCGTGAGCGGGATGATCCAGACGATCGCGACGAGAATCACCCAGGCGGGCGCGGCGAGGAGATCAAAGCTGGACCCGTCGAAAAACGGCAGCAGAAGCCGACCGCCCAGTGTACCGATGAAACCCGCCATGACCAGCAGGACCAGCTCCGAGCGGTAACTGAACAGGTCGTCCGAATAGCCAGCGGCGCGCCGCGCCACCTGGCGCAGCGGCGCGTTGCCCAGGTTCTGCATGGCGATCCAGCCCGCCGCCAGCAACGGTACGACGACGAGCACAACCGCAACCGCGCGCAGGCCCGTCGCCACCGACAGCCCGCCGACCGTGGCGAGCAGGATCGCCAGCAGAACGAACATCGGGATCAGGCTGCGCCAGGTGCCGACCCGCCGCACCGGCGGGCGCGGGCCGGACAGCCGCGGCTTGAAGATCGTGTCGAGCGCCCAGCCGGCGACGGCCATGATCGCCGCGCCGATCAGCCCGAAACCGAAGGCATCGGCCCAACTTGCCCCTGGCACCAGCGTGGTCGAGATCGCCATCGAGAAGGTCAACGGCGACCAACACAGCGTCGTTACGAAGCCGCGCTGGATCGCCAGCAACATGCGCCTGAGCCTGACGCGCCGGACTTCCGGGTTCGCCTCGCGCCGCGCGCTCGCCTCGGCCATCCCGCCGAGCAGGGCAATCGCGCCATAGAGCAGGATGATCCCGAACAGATGCCCGCCAGCCGTGAGCGCGGCATAGCGCCGGCCCGGCGGTTGATGCGCCAGATAGCGCCCGCTCGCGGCGATCGACGGGGAGGTGGCGGAGGCGTTGCGCAGGCAAGCCGCAGCCGAGAAGAACGCGGCGATGAAGGCGGCGCTTCCCAGCCCCGCCTCGATGATCTGGAGCCAGTCCGATCGCGTGAGGAGCGCGGCAACGGCGAGAGCCAGGCCGACCAGCACGAAAACCCGCCGCGACCAGCCCACCAGCGGCGTCGCCAGAACCACGAACAGCAGCACCGCCGCCGCCGCGCCATGGACGAACACCATCGCGCCGTGCCATTCCACGCCGATGACCAGCAGGACGGTGGCGAGCAGAACGAGGCTGATGAGACGGCCCTGCGGTTCTTCTCTGGCCTGGGCGTCTGTCTCAGCCATAAAAGCGCCAATTCGTCTGCGAGGGGGCTATCGCGGCGGGATCGCCGTTTTCGGCACGCGCAGCCTAGCAGACTTGCCTGCGCTTTTGGCAATGGGCCGCATAAACAATGGTCAGTGCGCCCGCGGCAACCTTGCCCGTGCGCCATGCGTTATCTGATCTGGAGGAAGCGAAAGAGCGGCCATGAAACTCACCTTTCTCGGCACGCGCGGATACATCGAGGCGGCGAACGACCGCCATCGCCGCCACAGCGCGCTGCTGGTCCGGTATGGCGAAACGGACGTGATGGTCGACTGCGGCGCGGACTGGAAGGGCGAGTTCCGCGAGATCGGCCCGCACGCGATCGTGCTCACCCATGCGCATCCCGATCACGCTTTCGGGCTGGAGGACGGTGCGGATTGCCCCGTCTATGCCACGGCGGATACGTGGTCTTTGATCGAGGATTATCCGATCGCGGACCGACATGAGGTGAAACCACGCGACCCGTTCGAGATCAACGGCATCAGTTTTGAAGCGTTCCCGGTGATGCATTCGCTGCGCGCGCCCGCAGTCGGCTATCGCATCGCGGCTGGGCGCAGCACAATTTTCTACGTGCCGGATGTCGTGGACGTCCATGACCGCGACGCCGCGCTTGACGGGGTGGACCTTTTCATCGGTGACGGCGCAACCCTCACGCGAAGCATGGTGCGGCGCAAGGGCGATCAGCTCTTCGGCCACACGACCGTGCGCGCGCAGATCGGCTGGTGCCAGGAGGCGGGCATCCCGCGCGCGCTGTTCACCCATTGCGGCCGCGAGATTGTCGAGGGCGACGAGCGCACGCTTGGCCCGAAGGTCGAGGAGATGGGCCACGAGCGCGGCGTGGATGCGGCGATCGCCCATGACGGGCTGAGCCTGACGATGCGCTGAAGGAGGCCAGGCGTGCCGGAACTGCCGGATGTCGAAAACTTCAAGCGCTATCTGGACGCGACCGCGCTGCACAAGCGGATCGCTCAGATCACGCTGACGAGCGAGAAGGTGCTGCACGGCGTCACGCGCCAGAAGCTCGCCGCCGCCCTGACCGGCCATGAACTGAGCCGCTCGCACCGTCACGGCAAGCACCTGTTCGCGGAACTCGACGACGGCCCATGGCTGATGCTGCATTTCGGGATGACCGGCTATCTGGCCTATTTCCAGAACCTGGAAGACGATCCCGAACACGACCGCCTGCGGCTCGATTTCGACAACGGCTATCACCTCGCCTTTGTGAACCAGCGGCTGTTCGGCGAGGTCGGGATCGTGGACGATCCGGGCGCGTTCGCGGCCGAGCAGGGGTTGGGGCCGGACGCGCTGGCGCTGGACGAGGACGGCTTTCGCGCGCTGCTGGCCGACCGGCGCGGGCAGATCAAGTCAGCGCTGATGGACCAGAGCCTGATCGCGGGGATTGGCAACGTCTATTCGGACGAGATGCTGTTCCAGTCGGGCATCCACCCGAAAACGCAGGTCAGCGACCTGGACGGCGCGGCGCTTCACACGCTTTACGACACGATGATGAATGTCCTGAAGGTCGCGATCGACAAGGGCGCCGGGTCGGATGAGCTGTTCGATAATCTGCCCGATGACTGGCTGCTGCCCCGCCGGGAGGAGGGCGCGACATGCCCGCGCTGCGGCGGCGAAATCCGCGCGATCAAAGTCTCTGGCCGCAACGCCTATCTTTGCCCGACCTGTCAGCCCGAACCATAATCACCGCCGCGCCGATTGCGTCTCCTCCGCGACAGGCGGTTCGCTGGGCTGCGCGCGGCGCAGATCGTTGCTTTCGGCAATGCGGATGAGGATGACGCCCGCGATCACCGCGAGCGCGCCGATAGCCTTCAGCGGGGTCATCGGCAGCCGCTCCGGCGCGAAGATGCCGAAATGGCTCAGCGCCATCCCGGCCAGGACCTGTCCCGACACGAGACAGACGAAATACGCGCCCGCGCCCATCCGGGGGATGAAAAACGTCGCGGCGAAGATAATCCCGAAACTGACCATGCCGAGCAGAAAAAACAGCGGAAACCCGCGCGACAGCCGGGTCAATGTCCCACCTTCGCCGATCGCCGCCCAGACCGCCACGGCCGTCACCGCGCCAACGACGAAGAACACTGCCGTCGCCAGCAGCGGCGAGCCGAGCTGCTCGCCGAAGCGCCCGTTCATGGGCAGATAGGTGCCGGCCACAACACCGACGCCGATGGCGATGAGATAATAGAGCGTGGTCGTGGTCATGCGTGCGCCTCCTGCAATGCAACGGGTTGAGATGACAACGCGCGGGCCGCGCGGCGGGATGCCCGCCCGCGTCACAATGCGCCAAGGCGCTTTGGAAAAGAGTTGCTTTCGGGAAAACCCAAGCCCGCCACGATATTTGCCGCATTTCCGGACAGGATCCCGCCAAGGAGGGACCAGCCCATGCTCGACGAGCGCGCCGCGCGCGAGGCAACGCGGACAACAACAGACGCGAACAGCGTGACCGAAACCGGGGGCGCGCGCGCCAACCGGCTGGAGGCCGGCGTGCGCAGGCTCGCGGGCTGGCGGCGCAACCTGTTGGCGTTTGGCGCAGGCGCGATCTCCACGCTGGCCCTTGCGCCGCTGCATCTGTGGCCAGTGATGTTCGCCATGCTGCCGGTCATCGTCTGGCTGCTCGACGGCATCGTTGCGCGCGCGCCGACCTTTGCGGCCCGGCTGCGGGGCGCGGCGATCCTGGGCTGGTGGTTCGGCTTCGGCTATTTCTTCGCCAGCCTCTACTGGATCGGGTTCGCGTTCTTCGTACAGGCCGAGCAATTCGCCTGGATGTCTCCGCTGGGCATTCTCGGCATGCCGGTCGGGCTGGCGCTGTTCTATGCGTTGGCACTGGGCCTTGCGAGCGCGGTCTGGCGGCCCGGACCGGCGCGCATCTTCGTCTTTGCGCTGGCCTTTTTCGCGGTCGAACTGCTGCGCGGGCACATCCTCACCGGCTTTCCCTGGAACGCGATCGGCTACACGCTCGCCGCGCCGGACACGTTGATGCAGGCGGGCGCGCTGGTCGGCGTTTACGGGCTTGGCTTCTTCGCCGTCCTGATCTTCGCTGCCCCGGCGACGCTGACCGACCAGACCGGCCGGGGCTTGCGCTACCTGTTGCCCGGCCTCGCGGCTTTGCTGCTGGCGGGCATGGCCGGTTGGGGTTGGGGGCGGCTCGCGCAGCCGCTGCCATCGGACGTGGCCGGGCCGAAGCTGCGCATCGTGCAGGCGAACATCCCGCAGGCGGAGAAGTGGCAGCCGGAAGCGCGCGACTGGATTTTCCAGCGTTATCAGCGCCTGAGCCGCGGCGGCGCGTCTTTGTCGGCGGATATCACCCATGTCATCTGGCCGGAAGCCGCCCTGCCCTTCGTCTACATGTTCGACGATGACATCGCCGAAGAAAGCCAGCGCGAAGCCTTCGACCGGCTGCTGCCGCCGGGGGCGATGCTCATCACCGGCGCGAACCGCGCCGAGACGGTGACAAACGATGCGGGCGAACGCGTCGTTTCGGACGTCTACAACAGCGTTCTCGCGCTCGATGACCGCGGCGAGGCTGTCGCCATCGCCGACAAGTCGCATCTGGTGCCGTTCGGCGAATATCTGCCGTTTCAGGAGGCGCTGGAGGCCATCGGCATCCGCCAGCTCACCAACCTGCCGGGCGGCTTCGCGTCCGGCGACGGTATCGGCAATCTCAGCCTC
>CAYYSM010000088.1:0-8369 GCA_964474225.1 uncultured Hyphomicrobiaceae bacterium | reverse complement strand
ACCCCAACCGGTTTAGCGTGTTCCCCTATTGTTCCGCAAGAGGGAAAAGCCGCCGCGCGGAAGTCATCCCACGGTGGGCGGGGTCATCGCGAGCGGGTGAAGCCGGCGCAACCCGTCCAGCGCAAGACTCCCGCCCGGTGGCGCCGGCCGGCCGCCCGGCCTTGGTTCAATCGCTTCGCTCGCAGCGCCGGCTATGCCCGAGACACCGCTTTATTCGAGGTCCCGGCAGTAGCGCTCAATGGTGCTGGCGGCCGTCTGGCGGCGCGGGCGCAGGATGTCCATCGGCGCTTCCTTCGCCACGCGGATGATGCACCGCTGCAGATCCACATCGCGCAGGACCGTGATGATCTGATCCAGCCCCAGCCCGATGAACCGCCAGATGGCGAACTCGCGCGGCCGGCTCTCAGCCAGCCGTCCGCTGATGTAGCGCGACAGGTCGCGCAGCCGGTCCTCGGTCAGCGGATGGGTGGCGCGCTGATAAAGATAGTCCTGCCAATCGCCGGGCGTGTCGAACTCGCCGCGCGTGGGGAGGCTGTAGAACTGCGCCTGAAAGAACATCACCGCGCCAAGCGGCGGCGTGCCGGTGCGCGCGAGCACGTCCAGCGCGAAGCGGTCGGACTGCGTCTCGTCGCGCCGGGCCTGTTCGCGCGTAACGTCTTCGTAGCCCTTATGCTGGAAGAGAATGTGCCCAAGTTCGTGCAACAGGATGAAGGCGAGCGCCTCATTGCGGAAGGACAGCGACAGGCGGTCGACGCGCGGTTGCTGCCAGGCGTCCTCGGGGATGCCGAGCGCCTCCAGCAGCGGCGGATATTCCCCGCCGGGGAAGTCGTCCTTGTCGCGGTGCTGGAGCATGGCGAAGTAGAGATCGACCGTGCTCAGGCTGTAGCCGTTGGCGTAGAGCCAGGCATAGGCGGTCGCCAGGTCCTCCAGCACCTTGAGCGAGAGCATCGGCATGACGACGACCGCGCGGTCGCCCTGGCTCGCGGCGTAAAAGTTCAGGAAATAATCGCCCTTGCGCGGCTCGGGGAAAAACAGAACCACATTCTTGAGCCGCTCGCGCTCCGCGTCAGTGAGGCTCGGCTTGATGACGTCGTAGAGCTGGCGCACCCGCTCGCCCAGCCGCTCGCCGTCCTGCTTCAGCTCGGCCAGCGGATAAGCGCCCGTGAGATCGCGCGCGCCGGCGGATGGCTGAAATGCAAGCGTGGCAAGCGCCGCCACAAGAATGCAAAGGCGTGTCATCGCGACCCCTCCCGAATCCCAATCGCTTTCGTGCCCCCGATCTCGGGCCGAAAAATGACGCTAGCCTTGCTCTGTCATGGCTGACGGGTCTTTCGGCTCGCGCCAGTCATGCGCCAGCACGCGCAGGATCGTCTGAAGCCGCTTGAACATGGTGATGGTCTGCGGGTCCATGTCCTCGACCGGTCCGGCAATGTCGAGCACAACATTAATGGCGCGATAGCGCTCCACATCGTCTTTCAGAAGCTGCGGCAGGGTCGCCATCGCTTCGTCTGGCGCGAACTTCACGATAAGTGTCTGCTGGTAGATCAGGTCGGCGCGCTCCTCCGGTGTCATGGTGTCGAAAGGCGGGCGGTTGTGGATCATCTGGTTCGACCGCTCCAGCCGGTCTCGCCGCACCGCCCCGCGCGCCTGCGCCAGCAGCAGGAGCATGCGAATGATGCCCTCCTTGTAGCCGCCTTTGTCGGCCTTCTCGATCGCCGCTTTGACTTCCGGGAACTGCAGGATTTCATGGCTCACGAGGCTGGGAAGCTCCTGCTCGGCGACGGCCTTCATCCATGGCGTGCCGTAGAGCGCGTGAAATGCCAGTTCGGCAAGCGCGTCGCGCGTGTCGCGGAACAGGTCGAAGGCGTGCTCGACCATATCAGCCTGCAGCCGCTCCATCTGCACGAACGGGTTGTCCTCGCTGGCGGTGTTCCGGTTCTCGCGTGTTTTGTCCGCCCAATCGCTGACGCCAGCAAGCAACGGGTTCTGGTCAGAAAGCAGGTACCGCTGCTGCCTCATCGGGTTGAGCGTGGTGAGCGCTTCGGCAAGCTCGTCCGTGACCATCGCGCGGACGGCCGGGCGCACGGTCAGCTCATAGGTGCGCGTCGACCACTCCGACACCTTGGCGACGGCCGCAAATTCGGTCTCCTCCTCGCGTCCGTCGTCGAGCTTGAGGATGTCCTCGATCGTGCGGGCTTCAAACGAAACCTCCGGCGCGGCCGCGCCGGCATCCTTGATCTGCATCTCATACAGACCCGGCGCCAGCGCCTCGATCATCTGCAGCACGGAGGTGATCTCCTTATGCTGGCGCGAGGCGACCTTGCCGGAGACAAAGATGCCCAGATGGCCAACGCTGTCATGGAGCGTGTAGATGATGACATGCCCGCGCGCCTGAATCTCGTTCACCGACTCGTAAAGGTCGGGGATCCAGTTGAGCGCCTGCTGAGGCGGGGTGATGTTGTCGCCATGCGAGGCGAACACCACAACCGGCGCCTTGATCTTGGTGAGGTCGACGCGCGTGCCGTCATCGAGGATCGCCTTGCCGCGCGTGAGCTTGTTGCCGATGAACAGGTTCTCGATGATCCAGCGGATTTCAGCTTCGTTCATGAAGTAGAAGCCGGACCACCAGTTCTCGAATTCGAGGAACTTGTCCGCCTCGCTGTCGACGCGCGCGAAGACGTCATAATACTTGCGCCACCAGGTCTTGCCGGGGTTGAGCTGCTCGAAATTCAGGACGAGGCTTGCGCCGTCGAACTTGCCCTTGCCGAGATCGGCCGCCATTAACGCCGGGGTCGCGCCGCCTGTCAGCCCGCCGAGATAGCGGAAAGGGTTCTTGCCGACCTCGCCGGCCCAGTAGGACAGTGGCGCGCCCGCGATCACGATCGGCCCCGCCAGCCCGGGATGCGTCGCCGCGAGGATCATCGCCGCCCAGCCGCCCTGGCAGTTGCCCGTCACGAGCGGCGGGAGCGAATTCGGGTGACGCGCGTGCACCTCTTGCAGGAACTTCGCCTCGGCATGGCAGACATCGGCGAGCGTCTGGCGAGGCTCCGGTTGCGGGTAGAATATCACGAAATATACCGGATGGCCGTTGTCCAGCGCGACGCCAACCTCGGACTCGGCCTTGAAGCCGCCGATGCCGCTGCCGTGTCCAGCGCGCGGATCGATAATGACGAATGGCCGCGAATCCGGCCGGGTCGGCGGGTACCCTTCCGGCGGATGAATCCGCACGAGCGCGTAGTTGACAGGCCGCTCCAGCTCGCGGCCATCCGTTATCGTCTCGTAGTCAAAGGCGAGGACGGGTTTGAAGCCTTCCTTTTCCCGCTCGATGTAGGAATTGCCGCGCCGCCGCAGCGTGTCGAGATAGAGCACCCACCGCTCGAAGCTGTCCTTGAGGTAGTCCTGAAACTGCGCGGCGGTCTTGTCGCTGTTGAGCGTTGGGGCCAGCCCGGCAACCTGCGTCATGGTCTGGCGCAGCGCAGTCCAGTAGCTCTCGCTGATCCGCGCCGCGTGGCGCTGCGCCAACGTGGTCAACAGGCTCGCCTGCGCGTTCGCCTGCTTCACGCCCTCGCTCAGAGCGCCATCGTTAGATGGCTCCGCCGGAGGCCCGTTCTTGACCATGAATGACGCCCCTGCCGCAGATACTCAACAATTGGAAAGATTAGCGTACGTCTATGACAATTCGGCGAAGGCGCTCGCGGGATGCACCGCTTCGGAGCAAGCGTGACGTCGGCATACCGGCGTTCGCCCGCGTGACAACGCCCGCAAGAACGAAACTCGGCAGGTCAAAGAAAACTCGCCGTCTGGTAGGGCTGATTCCTCGGGCCAAGAACACCAAGACGGCCGATCCGTTTCCCGAGTATGTCGATTGAATCGATTCACCATGAACGAGAATTGAGCCACTGCGTCCCGCAACAGTTGCGCGCCCATCACGTTGTCCGGTCAGGCTCGCGGACCTCTCCACAGGTCCGGTGCCCCGGAAATCAGCAAAGGAGCACTCAAGATGTGGAAAGAAATTGCTGCCGCGACGGCGCTTTCGACTGCGCTGGCGATCACGCCGGCGATCGCCCAGCAGACCCAGGACGGTCAGATGGGCACCGAGCAGGACACCCAGCGGATGCAGGGCCAGCAGGAAACCCAGCAGATGCAGGGCCAGCAGCCGACCCCGCAGGGTCAGGCCCAGTATCAGGGTTGGCCGGTCTTCAGCTCAGACGGTGAGAAAATCGGCGAGGTCGTTGAGGTGATGCCGGGCGACGCCGGTCAGGAGCAGAAGCTGATCGTGCAGTCCGAAGGCTTCCTTGGCATCGGCGCGAAGCGGATGGAAGTGCAGGGCAACCAGTATCAGGCCGCTCAGAACCGGATCGAACTCCAGATGACGGCCGAAGAAGCGCAGGACCTGCCTGAATCCGCTTCCTGATCCACGCCATCTGACGACGCTGCCTCCAGGTCGTTTCCTTCGGCCTGGAGGCTACCGCCATCAACAAGATGTCTCTCCGCCAGGCTGTCCGGGCCCGAATCCTGATGAACCGTGCCTCCGGCGCGGCGCTGGGCGGCGAGGCATCCGCGCTCCTGCGACAGATCACGGGCACCTTCAAGGCCGCCGGCTGGCGCGTCGAAGCGGAATGCATCGAGCCGGACGATCTTGAAAGAACCATCTTCGAACGCGCCAGTCACCCCGACTATGACGTGCTCGTCATCGCGGGCGGCGACGGTACGATCCGCAGCGCCGCGGAAGTGCTGATCGGCACCGATCTCCCGCTGGGGATCATTCCGCTCGGCACCCTCAACCAGGTCGCGCGCCAACTCGGCATCCCCACCGACATCCAGGCGGCTGTGCGATGCCTGACTCAAGCGTCGCCGGAGCGCATCGACTGCGCCCGCGTCAATGGCCACCTCTTTCTCGCCAGCGTGCTCATCGGCCTGCCGCCACGCATTACGCGTGGCCGCCAACGGCTGCGCGGGCGGTCGTTCCGGGAGCGCGTGCGCGGCTATTCCGCGCTATTACGCCGGGCGAGCGCGGCCACGCGCAAGATCGGGTTGCGCATCGACACGGAAGGCGAAACCCGTCAAGTGCGCGCGTTATCCGTCGTCATCAGCAACAATCCGTACAACGAAGACGGCTTGTTTATGGCCCCTTCCGACCTGAGCAGTGGCCGGCTCGGCGTTTACGTCTCCAAGCACCAGACCGGCGCGGCCATGTTCGCCGCATTTGCCCGCGCGCTGCTGGGTTTCTGGACGCGCGACGAAGAGTTTGAGCGGTTCACCGCCCGGACCGTCGTGATCGACACGCGGCACAAGCGGCTTCTGGTTTCTCTGGATGGCGACACTGAATACCTTGAGACGCCGCTCCGCTTCGAAATTCTGCCGCAAGCGCTGTGCGTTTTGAAGCCGTAGCCAACAAAAAAACCGTCTCTTTATGGGACGTTTCTGTTTCAATAAATTAAATCGTAATGCGGGAACACAAATTGTGTTGATAGATATTTTGGTCGACTTTGGAACTCAGCCGCTCAAGCGACGTTTTGTTTTCGAGTGCCCAGTGATTTTCGCTCCGGCGCTTGAACAGCCAAACGACAGGACCGCCCAAGGTTCTGCCAATGAAAGGAGCCAAGCAGTGAATAGGACACTGATGACAACCGTGTCGGCCGCAGCGCTTATGCTCGCGGCTGGTATGGGACAGGCCACGGCGCAGCAGCAACAGCAGCCGCCGGAGCAGCAGCGGACCCAGCAGCAGCAGGGACAGCAGCAGCAGGGACAGCAGCAGCAGGGCCAGCAGCAGGGACAGCAGCGGCAAGCCCGGCAGCAGCAGGAGTGCACGGTTGGTCAGCAGGCTGACATGGAAATGATGCGGCAGGTGCAGTCCTCCCAGGTACGCCGCGACCTCCGCACCCTGCGCGACGCCGCCCTGCTCCTCAAGGAATATGACAAGCAGGGCGCTTGCCAGCAGGTCGTCACCGCGATCCAGGACGTCGCCCGCGAGCGCGGCCAGCAGGGGATGGCCCAGCAGCAACAGCGTGGCCAGGAAGGTCAGCAGCAGCAAGCTCAGCAGGACCAGCAGCAGCAGCGTGACCAGCAGGCTCAGCGGAGGCAGCAGGCCGAGCCCGCCACCCAGGCCGCGCAGAACCTTGGCGTTGACCAGATGCTGGAATCTGACGTCATCGGCGCTAATGGCGACGTTGTCGGCGAGGTCACCGACATCGTGCTCAGCCAAGAAGGACAACCGCAGTATGTGGTCGTCGCCTTTGGCGGGTTCCTCGGTCTTGGCGAAGATCGCGTCGCCATCCCGTTCGACATGCTGAGGATGCGCAGGCCTCAGGAGGAAGGCGAAGCCGTGACCTTCTATGTTCCGATGACCGAGCAGAAGCTCACGGATGCGCCGCGCATCCGGCCGGAGCAGGACTGGCAGCAGAACGAGCAGTGGCAGTCCGAGAACCGGCAGTACTTCGAGCAGAACCGGCAGAAGACATAGTTTGCTGCCCCCGACGGCAAAGAGCCCGCAGCGGTAATCCCGCTGCGGGCTTTTTCATGTGCGGATGGTGATGAGAGACGGGTGCTTAGCCCTGTGAGGCCGACTTCTCCGGCTCGCGCTGCCCCGGCTTCTGCCGGCCGCTGCCGAATTCCTGTTCGACCTCGCTCTTGCCGGCCTCAGGAGCCGCCGCGGCGGCCGACTCGGCGCGTTCCATGCCTTCGCGCGCGTAGCTCTCAGCCTTCTCGCGCGCTTCCGCGCCAACCTCGCCCAGATGCCGCTCCTCGTACTCGGTCGGCGGCGCGAGCAAGGCGCTCAAGGCGGAGCCGAGCACGAACGCAGCGCCGCCATAAACAAGCGGCTGGCGCTCGAAACTTTCGGCGAGGCTCTCGGAAAAATGGCGGGTTCTGACAGCCGCTTGGTGCGCGGTCGAACTGAGCGCGTGCCCGGCTCGATGCCCACCCTCTAGGGCGGCGCTGCGGGCGCTCTCGGCTGTTCTGCGCGCGCTGTCAGCCGCGCCTTCCAGATGCAGCGCCTCGCCATTCCCGTCGCGGCGGGACATCATCATCCAGCCGACGCCCAGACCCAACATCAGCGCGGCCATCGGATTGGCCTTGATCTGGTGGCCGAGGTTGTGCGCGAACGCCCGACCGTCGCCCATGTTGAAGTAGTGCGAGGCTTCACTCGCCAGGTTCGACAAGGTGGCCCGTTCGGACAGCGCGTCGAGCTTCCGTCGCAGGTCTCTCCGCGCTTCTTCCACGTCGCGCGTGGCTTCATTCACGCTGGTCATCTCTTGAAACTCCTTCTGACAGCTTCAGCATCTTCCCTGATCTGCTGCATGGTTTTCGAGGGCATGGCGCCGGCGCCTTCGATGTCCCGGTCCGCGACATTGAGAAGCCAGAAACCGATGGCGGCGACAATGGCGCCGACGATCAGGGCGGACCACCCCGCGGGTATGCCCAGATTGGCCAGCCCGATAACGAGCGCGTCCAGAAGGACGACCAGGGCGGCAATCAGACAGATTGCGCCTGCAGCGAAAGCCCCGACGCTGCGCCGCGCCTTGTCGGCGTTTTCGGTGATCTCGGCTCGCGCCAGTTCACCCTCCTTGCGGACGAGCGTCATCATGTCGTCGACCAGGTCCGTCAGGAGGGTCGCGGTCGACCGTCGTTGCCTCATCTCGCCAGGCTGGGGTGATGTTTGTCCCATTTCAGTCATAGCGGTTCATCCTCCTTTCTCCGGGACGCGTCCGCCCCGTGTTCCATACTCTGCGGCCCACCGTAGTGGGAGGTCTGGGTGCGGGTGCCTGCCGCGCTGCCGCCGCCGTGCTCGCCATATCTGTGGTGCGGCTCGCTTGCCGTGACGCGCAGGAGCCGTCCGGCGGCGATACCGGCGAGCATCGCAGCGCCGAAGAAAGCCACGGGATGCTCCCGGGCGGTGCGGTTGAGCGAGTTCATCGCGTCCTGAAAATTCGTCTCCCGAAGCGTCTCGGCCCAGTTGTTGATCGCATTGGCCAGATCGGTCGTGTAACCGGCCGCCGTGGAGCGTTCTTCCTGACGAAGCTGTTCCGCGGCACGGCGCACAGCCTCCGAGAACTTGTTCATCTCGTTGGCGACAACTTGCTTTTGCTGGGATGCGGTGGTCTCGACTTTCGAAGTAAGGGCCTCTCGGGCTTCAGCCGCCTGCCCCTTCAATTCTTCGGTGGCCTTTTCAGCTTCCCGCTCCCATTCGGGTCGTTGTGTACTCACGCGTGTTCTCCTTTAGTTACGTGACCCCAAGCAGACTTAGAATCAGAAGAACGACGACAACGAGACCGACAAGATAGATGATATTGTTCATGGGTCGCGTCTTCTTTTGCTAGAGCAGCTTCAAGATAACCCGAATCGTTGTGGGTATTGGGCTGCGGGGGATT
>CAYYSM010000087.1:7146-8533 GCA_964474225.1 uncultured Hyphomicrobiaceae bacterium | reverse complement strand
TTTTCCATAATGTGTCTTATGCGAATCGCGGAACAGCCGGTAACCGGCGGTTAACCAGCCGGTTCGACGCGGTCTGAGGGGCGTCATGGCGCGCGACAATGATCACAGCGACCAGCCGGACGCTCCGGCCCAGCGAATGGCGGCTGCGCAGACGCCCGTTGATCGGCTGCGCGCGGTCATGGCGGCGCTCCGTGATCCCGAAGCCGGCTGCCCGTGGGACCGCGAGCAGACCTTCGAGACCATCGCGCCCTATACCATCGAGGAAGCCTACGAGGTCGCCGAGGCGATTGCGCAGAACGATATGGCCGAACTGCGCGAGGAACTGGGCGATCTGCTGTTTCAGGTGGTCTATCACGCGCAGATGGCTGAGGAGCGCGGGGCGTTCGACTTCGACGACGTCGCCGCGACCATAGCCGACAAGATGATCCGCCGGCATCCGCATGTTTTCGGCGAGTATCGCGCAGAGAAGGCCGAAGATGTCAGTGGTATCTGGGAAGAAATGAAGCGCCGCGAGCGTGCCGAGAAAGGACGCGCCGAACCGCAGAGCGTGCTCGACGACATCCCGCTCGCCCTGCCCGGCCTCACCCGCGCCTGGAAGCTGCATCGACGGGCCGCGCACGCCGGCTTCGACTGGTCATCGCCGCAGCAGGTGTTCGCCAAGATTCGCGAGGAGCTGGATGAGCTGGAAGCCGAGATCGTCCAAGGCGAGCCGCCGGAGCGTATCGCGGACGAATTGGGCGACGTGCTGTTCACGGTGACGCGGCTGGCCGGCTTCCTCGATCAGGATCCGGAGGCGATCATGCGCGCAGCGCAGCGCAAATTCACCCGCCGTTTCAAATACATGGAGGCGCGGCTGCGCGAGGTGGGCCGTTCCGTCTCCGACGCCTCAATGGACGAACTGGAGGAACTCTGGCGCGCCGCCAAGCGCGCCGAACGCGATAAAGGTTGACCACACGAGCCGCTATTCGGCGGCGGGGCGATACGCATCTTCCGCCCCATCGGTGAAGTGGCCAGAGAGCCGCTCCAACAGCTCGGGAATACCTTCGCCCGTCGCAGCCGAGATCAACACGGGCGCGGCCTCCCGGCGTTCGGCTTGGTTGGCCAACGCGGCGTGGTCTTCCGGCATCAGCAGATCGGCCTTGTTCCACACCTCGATCACGCGGCCTGCGCCCGGCGACGGATCGACGCCCAGCTCTTCGAGCACAGACTCAACATCCTGCTTCTGCGCCTCAGTCTGCTCCGACGCGATGTCGCGCACATGCAGGATCACGTCCGCCTCGACGGTGGTGCCCAGGGCGGTGAAGAAGCTCCTGCGCGAGCCCAGGGAGACCACCGGCAGCAGGTCGGTGAGCATCTCCTCGATCTCGTCGCCGCGCGACGCGCCGGC
>CAYYSM010000087.1:0-7136 GCA_964474225.1 uncultured Hyphomicrobiaceae bacterium | reverse complement strand
CATGCAGGATCACGTCCGCCTCGACGACCTCCTCCAGGGTGGCGCGGAAGGCGGCGACCAGCGTTGTCGGCAGATCGGCAATGAAGCCGACCGTATCCGACAGGATCGCCGTCTGGTCGTCCGGCAGCCGGACCGCGCGCATGGTCGGGTCGAGCGTGGCGAAGAGCTGGTCCTTCGCCGCAACGGTCTCCCCCGTGAGCCGGTTGAACAGCGTCGACTTGCCCGCATTCGTATAGCCGACCAGCGCAACCACCGGGTTCGCGCTGCGCTTGCGGCCCTCGCGGTGCAGTCCGCGCGTGCGCCGGACATCAGCGAGCTTGCGGCGGATCACGTCGATGCGCCCCTGAATCTGGCGGCGGTCCGCCTCAA
The DNA here is from genome assembly GCA_964474225.1 of uncultured Hyphomicrobiaceae bacterium. Taxonomy (GTDB): domain Bacteria; phylum Pseudomonadota; class Alphaproteobacteria; order Rhizobiales; family Rhodomicrobiaceae; genus Dichotomicrobium. Next base: position 6,767 of record CAYYSM010000087.1, on the reverse strand, counting down.
TCTGGCGCTCGCCCGGGCCGCCCATGAAGCCGCGGCCGCCGCGCTGACGCTCAAGGTGGGTCCAGGATCGCACGAGCCGAGATTTCTGATAGCTCAGATGCGCCAGCTCAACCTGCAGCCGGCCTTCCTTGGTCTGCGCGCGCTCGCCGAAAATCTCCAGGATCAGCCCGGTGCGGTCCAGCACCTTGGCGTTCCAGGCGCGTTCGAGGTTCCGCTGCTGAACCGGCGAGAGCGGATGATCCACGATCACAACCTGCACGGCGGTCTGGGCGACGAGATCGCGCACCTCCTCAACCTTGCCGCCGCTCAACAGCGTGTCGGGCCGCGGCCGTGAGACCGGCGCGATCATGCTTTGCCGAACGCGAAGGCCGATCGCGCGCGCAAGCCCGATGGCCTCTTCCAGCCGGGCGTTCGGGTCGCTTGTGCGCCCTGCCCCGCGCGGCCCCTTCAGCGCCGGGGCGAGCACGACCGCCTCGGTCCGCGGCTTGGCTGTGGACATTGGCTCCGGCCGCTTCTTCCGGCGGGCGGCGCTTCGCTGTTTGTTGGAAAAGGTCTGCGTGGCTCTCCTCACTCTTTCTCTTCTGTCTCCGACAAGTTCACCGGCTGCGTCGGCATGATCGTTGATATGGCATGTTTGTAAACGAGTTGCGAGTGCCCGTCTCGCCGGAGCAGCACGCAGAAATTATCAAACCATGTCACAATACCTTGCAGCTTGACCCCGTTGATCAGAAACACCGTCAGGGGCACCTTGTTCTTTCTTACGTGGTTGAGAAACGTATCCTGCAGGGTTTGACCGCGATCTGAAGCCATAACGTGTTTTTCCGCTTTTTTGTTGGCGCGGCCTTGGGACCGCTTGTGTAACGTATCCGAACCGGTCGATGAAAATCAGGAAGCCGGAATGTGAAAAACGCGTTTTCCCTCCGTTTGTTGCCTTGTTCGCGCCGATTGCACTCGCGAGCCTTCCGGTTAGGTAGGTATCGCATGAGATTTCGACAAATAGATTACGGTGAATTTGTCCGGTTGGAGCATCGCTCGCCGTCAGTTCTCCCGGTTCGAGTGACCGCTGGTCACTGCCCTATTCCCTCTGAAGCAAAAGTCGCGCCAGAGACAGCACCGCAAGCAGTTCCATGCGCCCCAGGATCATCGCGGCGCTCATCAGGAGATGCGCGACCGGGCTCATCTCCCAGATCGGCGGGGCGTCGGCGGAAAGATGCGCCAGCCGCCCGATCTCGTAGAACGGCCCGGCATTGCTGAGCGATGAGACGGCCGCCAGCATCGCCGCCTCGAACCCGATTCCGGTCGCGGACAACGTGAGGATCAGCAGCGCGAGCACCAGCATTGTCAGGAAGAATAGCGCCCAGATGGTGCCGATCGTGACTTGCCGCAGCGCCCCGGCCGTCCGCACCGTGGGATGGATGCTGTGCGGAAAGAGCAGCAGACTCAACTCGTTATAGGATTGAGACAGCATCATCGCCAGTCGCGAGACCTTGATGCCGCCGGCCGTGGACAGCCGCCCTGCCCCGATTGCGCACACCAGCACGATCAGCATGAATGGGACGAGCGCGAACGCGTCCTCGCTGATGGGAAAGCCCGTGGTCGTCACCAGCGAGGCCGCCGCCGCGAGGCCGAGCGAGACATACTGGAACCAGGCGGCATCGATCGCCGGGAAGCGCAGCCATAACAATGTTGTGAGCGCAACGCCGCCGAGCACGAGGGCCAGCAGGACGTAGATCGGCTCCCGGCTCGCTCCGGCGGAGGCGAACCGCCCGCCCAGCAGGGTGTGCGTCCAGAAAATGCTCACCGCTCCGAGAAACATGAACAGCGTGAGCACGAGTTCCGCCCCGACCGAGCCGTAAAGCGCGATGGTGCCGTCGCGCGGCATGAAGCCGCCGGTCGAAACGGTTGAAAGCGCGAGGCACAGCGCGTCGAAGGCCGGGATGTTGGCGAACAGAAGGAGGATGAGACAAGCGAGCGTCAGCCCGCCATAAAGCGGCAGGATCACGCGCAGCGCGTAATTGGTCTGCTTGCGGCTGCCCCCCGGCTGGCTGACTCGCTCGGTGCGGGTCAGCTCGAAGCCTTCGCCCCCGTAAAGCGGCAACAGGATCGCGATGGCGCTCACCAGCGTCAGCAGCCCGCCGGCCCATTGCAGGAGCGCGCGCCAAAGAATGAGGCTCTGCGGTACATCGACAAGACGCGCAAAGGCTGTCGCCCCGGTGGTGGTGAAGGCCGACACGGACTCGAACAGCGCCGCGTGCCAGCTCATCGGCGTGAGGATCAGAAAGGGCAGTGCGGCGAAAACGGGAAGGCTCGTCCAGGCGCACAGCAGGATGGTGAGCGCGTGCTTGCGATCCGCGACGAAGGGCTCGCCACGGAACGCAGCGACCAGCGCGCCGCCGGTGAAGCCGCTTATGCCGCCTGCGATCAGAAAAGCTTCGAGCGCGCCGGGTTCGGCCACCGCTGCCGCCAGCGCGATGGCAGGCAGCATGAGCGCCACGAGGCCGAGCAGCAGCGCGCCCAGGACAAAGACGATAAGCGCGGCGTTCATGCCGGGCCTGCTGGAGGACCCTGCGCCGCGACGCCGCCTGCCCCGCTAGAAATAATCCAGGCTGACACGAAAGAGCTGCTCCACTTCGTGCACGCGGTCCTTGGTGGCGAAAATGACGACGCGGTCATGGGCTTCGATGGTCGTGTCGGCTTTGGGCACCATAGCTGTCCGCCCGCGCCGGATAGCCCCAATACGGATGCCGTCTGGCAGGTCGAGTTCATTGAGCGCGCGCCCGACAAGCGGCGAGGTCGGCAGCGCCTCGGCGTCGATGACCTCCCCTGCCCCGTTGAGGACGGTCTGAACCGCGCGGATGCGCCCGCGCCGGACATGCTGAAGAATGCGCGAGACCGTGACGCCGCGCGGGTTGATGAAAGCGTCGATGCCCAGCGAGCGCACGATGGTCATATAGCCGGTATTGTTGATCAGGCACATGTTGCGCGTTGCGCCGAGCCGGCCGGCCAGCACGCTCGCGAGGATATTCACCTGATCGTCATTCGTGAGCGCGACAATCATGTCGGCGCTTTCCACGCCCGCCTCGCGCAGCAGTTCCTCGTCCAGCGCGCTGCCATTGAGGACGATCGCGCGGTCAAGCTGTTCGGCGATCTCCACGGCGCGCTCGCGGTTGTGCTCCAGCACCTTCACGCGGACATCGCGCTGCGTTTGTTCCAGTCGGCGTGCGACGAACAGGCCGATATTCCCGCCGCCAGCGATCACGACCCGCTGCGCGCGGCGCTCCTCGTGACCGAAGATTTTCATGACCCGTTCGGTCTGCGGCGCCAGCGTGGCCACATAAACCTCATCGCCGGCGAGCAGCTGGTCATCGCTGCGCGGCACGAAGAGCTTGCCATCGCGGTAGACGCCGACGACCACCGCCGGAAGGTCGGGAAACAGCTCGCCCAGATGCTTGAGCGGCGTGTCGATCACCGGGCAGTCGCTCTCGCAGCTGATGCCGAGCACAAGGATTTCATTGTCGCAGAAGCCCAGCACCTCGAACGCGCCCGGCATCCGCAGGCGGCGCAGGATCATTTCGCCGACCTCGATCTCCGGCGAGATGACGACATCGATGGGCAGGTTGTGGCGCAGGAACAGATCGCTCCAATGCGGGGCGAGATAGCTCTGGGCGCGCACACGCGCAACCTTGGTTGGAACGTCGAACAGCGAATGCGCTACCTGGCAGGCGACCATGTTCACTTCGTCGGAGTGCGTGACGGCAATGATCATATCCGCATCCGACGCCCCGGCCTGGTCAAGCACATCGGGGTGCGAGGCGCTTCCCACGAACCCGCGCACATCGAGCAGGTCGCCCATGCGTCTGACGAGATTCGGGTCCTGGTCAACGATTGAGACGTCGTTGTTCTCGGTGGACAGACGCTCGGCGATCCCGAAGCCCACCTGTCCGGCGCCGCAGATGAGAATGCGCATGATGTGTTCCCGGCCGGCCCGGTGGAGCGGCTTTCAGGCTGCAACCGGGCGACGAAGCGTCGGTTTACCGGAAACGCGGCGGCTTGTCAGCCCTCTAAGGGGCCGCAAGCCGTGATGGTGCAAGTCGGGTCAGTGGCGGGCGGGCGCGGCGCGCTCGCCAGCGGAGACGCCGAGCGCGCGCAGCTTGCGGTGGAGGGCCGAGCGCTCCATACCGACGAATTCGGCCGTGCGCGAGATGTTGCCGCCGAAGCGGTTGATCTGCGCCATCAGATATTCGCGCTCGAAGATTTCGCGGGCGTCGCGCAGCGGCAGGGACATCAGGTGCTCGCCGCCGGAGCCATTGGGCGAAAGCGGCGCGCCCGAAACAACATCCTCCGGGAGCATCTCCGCGGTGATCGGCCTGTCCGGGTCGCCGCCGGTCATGATCATCAGGCGTTCGACGACGTTGCGGAGCTGGCGCACATTGCCCGGCCAGTCCTGCGATTGCAGCACGGCCATGGCGTCGTCGCCCACCCTGCGCGGCGGTAGACCGGTGGCGTTGCTCACCTGCTCGACGAAGTGCGTGACCAGAAGCGGGATGTCATCGCGCCGCTCGACGAGGCCGGGAACGGTGAGCGGGACAACGTTCAGCCGGTGATAGAGATCCTCGCGGAAGCGCCCCGCGCTCATTTCGCCGTGCAGGTCGCGGCAGGTCGACGAGACGATGCGCACGTCAACATGCACCTTCGGCCCGCCGCCGACGCGCTGGAACTTCTGCTCGACCAGCACGCGCAGCAGCTTGCCCTGCGTCTCCAGCGGCATGTCGGCGACTTCATCGATGTAGAGCGTACCGCCATGCGCCTCTTCGAGCGCGCCGACCTTGCGCGGGGCCGCGCCATTGGCCTCTGTGCCGAAGAATTCGACCTCGACCCGGTCGGGAGCCATCGCCGCGGCGTTCACCGCGACGAAGGGTGCGCCTGCGCGGTGCGAATGCGCATGCAGCACGCGCGCGGCCAGCTCCTTGCCGGAGCCGGACGGGCCAGTGATCATGATGCGGCTGTTGGTGGCGGCCACGCGGTCGATCCCCTGGCGGAGCTGGTTGATCGCGCTCGATTTGCCGATCAGGTCGAAGCTGACCACGCTTTTCTCCTTCAGCTCGCGGTTTTCGCGCTTGAGCTTGGAGTTTTCCAGCGCGCGCTGGGTGACGAGCACCAGCCGGTCGGCCTTGAACGGTTTTTCGATATAGTCGTAAGCGCCGCGCTTGATCGCCGTGACGGCCGTCTCGATGTTGCCGTGACCCGAGATGATGACCACCGGCAGGTCGGGGTACTGCGCCTTGACGCGCGAGAGGATTTCCAGCCCGTCGAGCTGGCTGCCCTGAAGCCAGATGTCGAGGATCAGGAGCGACGGCTTGCGCTCTTCGATCGTGCTCAAGGCTTCCTGGCTGTTTGCGGCAAGGCGGGTTGTATGTCCCTCATCCTCCAGAATACCGGAGACCAGCTCGCGGATATCGGCTTCGTCGTCGACGATCAGAATATCAGATGCCATGAGAGACTCCCTGCTTCTCGCGCGCCGGCTTGCGCGCTCCGCGTTGTTGTGAAGACCCCGAACTCGTGTCGGCGGCGTTATTGCCCCCCTCGCTCAGAGGCAGCGTGATGCTGACCCGCGCCCCGCGCGTCTCGCCCGCTTCGCTATCCGCGGCCGGCTCCGCATCGCTGAGGTCCAGCGTGCCCTGATGCTGCTCGATAATCTTCTGGACGATCGCCAGCCCCAGCCCTGTCCCCTTCTGCCGGGTGGTCACATAAGGCTCGATCAGGCGGTGGCGGTCTTCCTTCGGCAGGCCGCAGCCGTTGTCGACCACCTCGATCAGGACGGACTGATCCTGCGTGGTGACGCGCGCCGTGACCTGGCCGTCATAGTCATGGCCCGCCTCGCGCTGCGCCTGGGCCGCCGCCTCGACAGCCTCGCTGGCGTTCTTGATGAGATTGGTCATCGCCTGGGTGAGCAGTCGGCGGTCGCAGTTGGCGACGACCGGCTTGTCGGCAACGTCGAGTTTGTAGGAAATCTCCGAGTTGCTCATCTGGAACAGGACGAGCGCCTCCCGGACCACCTCGTTCACATCGTGGGATTCGATGACCGGCTTGGGCATCCGCGCAAAGGCGGAGAATTCGTCGACCATGCGCCGGATGTCGCCGACATGCCGGACAATGGTTTCCGTGCAGCGGTCGAAAACCTCCCGGTCGCCCTGAATCTGGTCGCCGTAGCGGCGCCGGATGCGCTCGGCTGAAAGCTGGATCGGCGTCAGCGGGTTCTTGATCTCGTGGGCGATGCGTCGCGCCACATCGGCCCAGGCAGAGGTGCGCTGCGCCACCACCAGCTCGGTGATGTCGTCGAAGGTGACGACGAAGCCGTAGTCCTTGTCCTGCGAGGCCTCCCGGGTAACGCGCACCGCGAAATTGCGCTCGCCGTCCTCGCGCAGCAGCTTGATATGCGTCTGGATCGGCTTCTTGCCCTGCTTTTTCGCCTCGCCCATCAACTCCGCGAATTCGGGCAGCGTTTTCTCCAGCGGCTTCCCGACGAGGTCCGCTTCGTTCATCTGCAGGAGTTCGAGCGCCGAACGGTTGACCAGCGTGACCTTGCCTTTCCGTTCGAGGCCAATGACGCCCGCTGTTACGCCAGACAGCACCGCCTCGGTGAAGCGCCGCCGCTCATCGAGTTGGAGGTTCGTGTCGACCAGTTCCTTGCGCTGGGTGCGCAGGTCCGCCGTCATCCGGTTGAAGGCGGTGCTCAGCTTGCCGACATCGTCTTCTTTCTTGCTGGC
>CAYYSM010000086.1:0-8554 GCA_964474225.1 uncultured Hyphomicrobiaceae bacterium | reverse complement strand
CCTCGTGGCCAAGTTTCCCAGCATAAGCGAGCCCTGATTCGTCTTTCGGGAGCTGCCCGGCCACGAATAAAAGACCGCTCGCCATCGCGTAAGGCGCGTAATTCGCCGCAGGCGCCGGGGCAGGCGGCAGCGTGATCCCGAGTTCGCGCAACTTTTCGTCCACAATACCGGGCATAGTTTCCCCCTCGCTGTTCAACCAGGCGATTTCATCGTTGGTGCGTTCAGGCTCGCCCTGTATATTTCAACTTATGAGATCAGGAAACAGAATCATGCGCTCTCGCGAAGCCAAGCTGGGCTGGAAGGCTGGCGCGGCAATCGTCGCGGCCGTGGCGATCACAACCGTCTCCGCACCCGCGCTGGCGACTGGGCTGAACATGCCGTTCGCGCCGCACCGCGCGGTCTACGAGATGCAGCTGGACGAGACCGATGCGGCCAAGAACATTGCCGGCGTCGAAGGGCGCATGGTCTTCGACATCTCGGGCTCGACCTGCGCCGGTTACACGCTGGAAAACCGGATGGTGACGCGCATTGTCGATGCCGAGGGCGTCGAGGTCGTCAGCGACATCCGCTCATCGACCTGGGAGGACAGCGCCGGGGAGCGCTTCCGCTTCAAGTCATCGCAATACCTGAACAGTCAGTTGACCGACAACCTGAAAGGCGAAGCCGCGCGACAGGAGCCCGAGGGTCCGATCACCATCACGCTCGAAGCCCCGCGCGCGGCGCAACTGCGGATCGAGCAGCAGGCCCAGTTCCCGACACAGTTCTCGCTGAAAATTCTCGAAGCGGCGCGCGCTGGCGAGCGCGTGATCCAGACCAACGTTTATGACGGCTCGGAAACGGGCGACAAGCTCTTCGCCACCACGACCTTCATCGGTGAGCGCATCGCCCCGGGCGACGAAAGCGCGGCCGACCTGCCTGGCCGGGACCGGCTCAGCGATTTGCAGTCGTGGCCAGTGTCGATCAGCTATTTTGAAGCTGGCGCGCCCAATGACAGCGTCCCGAACTATCAGCTCTCGTTCCGGCTTTACGAGAACGGCGTGAGCCGCAAGCTGCGGATCGATTACGGCACGTTCGCGCTGACGGGAGAATTGTCGTCGCTGGAGTTTTATGAAGCGGACAGTTGCCGCCAGACGTCCGGCTAGAGCCATGCGCTCAGGGCGGCGAAAGCGCGTCGCGCGCCGGCTGAATGTCCGCGGGGTCGATGCCCGCGTTGCCGCAAAAGGCAAGCAAGAGGGACTCGTCGGCCAGAAGGTGGTCCAGAACTCCTGTGAGGAAGGCGCGATCCTCGATGCATTCAGCGAGCGCCTGGGGCGACAGGCCGCTGCGGGACAGAAAGTCGGCCAGATAGCCGTCGTCCGAGGCAATAAAGGCAACAGCCCGAAATGCGAGGGCTTCGGCGGCGTCGAGATCGAGGTGATAAGGGTCGGAAGCGCGTTTCATGACTGCTCGATCCTGGATCGCATGTTTGTGCGAGCGCAGAGCCTTTTTTTAACGGTTGGCTCCTACGATCTGCGTGGGCGGCGCGCAGGGCCACAGGGGCGGTCCGAAGATCCAACCATCCACAAGACAGCTTATGCCGGAATTTGAAGATACGAGGACACGCCGAAGAAAAAGAACGGGCGAGCCGGCCGTCGCCCGCGGCCCCGCCGCGACAGCCGAGCGCGCTCCGCGTACCGAACGGGCCAGTACCGGAAACGGCAATGGCCATCAGAGCGGGAGCGGCAAGACGGTCCTGATCGTCGAGGACAATGAGTTGAACATGAAGTTGTTCAACGACCTGCTGGAGGCGCACGGCTACCAGACCATCCAGACCCGCAACGGAATGGACGCGCTGCCGCTGGCGCGCAAGCACCGCCCCGCCCTGATCCTGATGGACATTCAGCTTCCCGAAGTCTCGGGCCTGGACGTGACCAAATGGCTGAAGGAAGACGACGCGCTCAAGGATATTCCGGTGATCGCGGTCACGGCTTTCGCCATGAAGGGCGACGAGCAGCGCATCCGCGAAGGCGGGTGCGAGGCCTACATCTCCAAGCCGATCGCGGTGGGCGCGTTTCTCGCAACGATTGAGCAGTTCATCAACAAGGACTGACTGCGCGGCAGGCGTGTCAGCACGGCAGAAATCCATATTTCCTGGGGATAACTCGGCGCACAAATCGCCTCCGGGCGGCGTTGCGCGGCAGCCGTTTCACCGTTTACCGTAAACAATTGTAAATATTGCTTTTTGGTGAATTATCAGTTTATTCTTGACAACGAACGCGGCGATGGTCGCCAATTGCAAAGATCAGAAATGCCCAAGAGGTAAGCGGGAACGCGCCGGCTTGACGCGGGGCGAGAATCAACAACGCTTGAAAAGTGCGGCCTTTTCCCGCTTACTGTTGTGGAAATCAAGAGTTTCCCCCGGCTTGCCAGGTTCGCCGCATCTCCTGGCTTGGGGGATAGGCCGGATGGTGCGCGGTTGAGTGGCCTCCTCGCAAGCGCCGGTACCATTTCGGCCAACAAGTCAAATGACCAACGCCCTCTTTGGTTGATTTGACTTGAAGGCCAGCCCTCACGACTCCTTGGATGTACCCCGCTGCCGAGTGGTCGTGGGGCTGGCTAGCGGCGAACAAGCGTCGAGCGTGCATAGGGTGCACGCGCGGCACCTCACCTGACCATCACATGTTTTATTGGAAATCGGACAAGGCAAGCGCAGAAGGCGCTACGCCGTTCCTGGCGTCACCCGCTTATTTGAGCTTGGCTTCCTTGAATTCGACGTGCTTGCGCGCGACCGGATCGTACTTCTTCAGAACAAGCTTCTCCGTCAGGTTGCGGGTGTTCTTCTTCGTCACGTAAAAATATCCGGTTCCAGCCGAACTCACGAGTTTGATCTTTTGAGTCGTCGGTTTGGCCATTGACTGCTCCAGAAAACGGGTCTGCGAACTTGCCGACACAGTTACCGAGGGGGACGCTGATGTCAAGAACGGGTGTCAGGCTACAAGATCACCCGTTGAAAACCGCTGCCGCGCGCGAAGAGAAACGGCGCCGGCGCATGCGGATCGTCGAGGCGGCCAGCGTTGAGCCGGCCGATCAGCGTCTCGACGACCGCGCGCGATACCACATGCAGCTCCTCCTTGGCCAGCGCATCCAGCGCATACCAGCTGACATCCTCAAGCTCGCCATCGCCGGGCCGCAGGATCGCCGCCGCGCCCCGGCAGCGCAGGCAGAAGAAGCGCGTGTCGAAGCGGCGCGGGCGCTTTGGCGGTGTCAGCGCGCGCAGCACGAAGCTGAGCCGGCGCAGATCGGCCCCGCCTGCGGGACGGCAGACCGGCGAGAGGAAGCCGACCTCCTCCAGCGCCTCACGCAATGCGGCAGTGGCCAGGGCGCGGGCGAAGGCGGCCGGGTGCTGCGTCCGGCTGCGCGCGGCAATCTTCTCGACGGCGGCGGCAGGGAAGTCATGGCGCGGCCGAACACGATAATCGCGCGGTTCGACCCGCCCGCCCGGGAACACCAGCACGCCTGGCATGAACACATGTCCGCTGGCCCGCCGGCCCATGAGGATGCGGGGTTCATCGCCGCTGTCATCGAGGATCACCAGGCTGGCGGCGTCGCGCGCCGGGCGTTGCGGCCATTTGCCGGGCGGCAAGGGACGGGAGAGATATTCCTCGGTCGCGCCCGCAATACCCCCGGGCAATAGCGTCGTGCGCGGTGGTTTCACGGCTCTGTTCGCGGTTCGGCCTCGCGCTCATCGCTCATCGGATCGAACCCGTGCATATAGAGCGCCCATTGCAGCGCGACGACCGCGCCTTTCACCATCGGCAGCAGCCACAGCGTCAACAGCACCGCCAGCGGCAGCCACAGGATCATATGCAGCCAGACCGCCGGCTGCGCGGCCATCTCCAGCCACATGACCGGCGGCAGGATCAGATGGCCAACAATGAAGATGGTGAAATAGGGTGGCGCGTCATCCGCGCGGTGATGATAGAGCGCCTCGCCGCAGGACGCGCAGGCGTCGCGGACCTTCAGGAAGCGCGCGAAGACCCCGCCGCGCCCGCAAGCCGGGCAGTTGTGCCGCGCGCCGCGCCATAGCGAGCGCCACACGGGGCGCTGCGGCAAGTTCCCATCCGTCTGCGTGCTGAACCCCATCTTCCGTCCCGTCCCCCGTCTACCGCCGCACTGACTTCTTGGCGCGCTTGGCGCTCGCCTTTTTGCCAGCCTTCTTGTCACGCGTAGGCGCTGCGCGTCGCGCGCTCTTGCCGACGCGGGCCGCCTGCTGCTTGCCCAGCACCTCCGACTTGTGCCGGCCTTCGCTCAGCAGTTCGAAGCGCAGCGCGCCGGCATCGGGCACCGCCTCGACCAGCCGCACCTCGACGCTGTCGCCCAGCCGGAACGTCTCGCCAGTCTGCTGGCCAACGAGCGCATGGGCGTCCGCCATATGAATGTAATGGTCTTTGCCGATCGTCGAGATAGGAATGAAGCCGTCCGCGCCCGTGTCGGAAAGCCGCACGAACAGCCCGGCCCGCGTCACCCCAGAGATGCGCGCGCGGAAGGTCGCCCCAAGCTTGTCCTCCAGGTAGGACGCCACCAGCCGGTCGATGGTGTCGCGCTCGGCCGCCATCGCGCGGCGCTCGGCGTTGGAGATCGCCTCGGCGACCTTGTCCAGATGCCCGACCTCGTCATCACTCAGCGCGCCCGGCCCGCCCCCGAGGGCGCGCACCAGCGAGCGGTGGACGACCAGATCGGCATATCGGCGGATCGGCGATGTGAAATGCGCGTAGCGGCGCAGGTTCAACCCGAAATGCCCGTAATTGCCGACGCTGTACTCGGCCTGCGCCTGCGCGCGCAGTATCACGTCGTTGACAAGCAGCGAATACTCGCTGTCGCGCGCGCGCTCCAGAATGCGGTTGAATTGCTCCGGCTTCATCACGCCGGATTTCGGCGCCTTGAAGCCGATCGACTGCAGGAACTCGTTGGTCGCCTCCAGCTTGTCGAGGGCGGGAACGTCGTGGACACGATAGAGCAGCGGCGAATCCTGCGCTTCGAGAAATTCGGCGGCGGCGACATTCGCCTGGATCATGAATTCCTCGATCAGCCGGTGGGCCGTCAGCCGCTCGGGCATCACGATCTCGGCGATCTGACCGGTCTCGTCCAGCTTGATCTTGCGCTCGGGGATGTCGAGTTCGAGCGGGCCGCGCCGGTCCCGCGCCCGCGCCAGCGCGTCATAGGCGGCGAACAGCGGCTTCAGCACCGGCTCCAGCAGCGGCTCGGTCGTGTCGTCCGGCTGGCCGTCGATGGCGGCCTGCGCCTGCGCATAGTGCAGCTTGGCGTGCGAGCGCATCGCCGCGCGCATGAACTTGTGGCTGCGCTTCATGCCGTCGGCCCCAAACACCATGCGCACCGCTAGGCACAGCCGGTCCTCATGCGGGCGCAGAGAGCACAGCTCGTTCGACAGCTTCTCGGGAAGCATCGGCACGACGCGATCCGGGAAATACACCGAGTTGCCGCGCCGCAGCGCCTCCTGGTCTAGCGCGGTGCCGGGCCGCACATAGAACGCAACATCCGCGATTGCCACGACGACAACCCAGCCGCCCTTGTTCGCGGGGTCGTCATCCGGCGCGGCCCAGACCGCGTCGTCATGGTCGCGCGCGTCTTCCGGGTCGATGGTGATCAGCGGCAGATGGCGCAGGTCTTCGTATGCGTCGAGGTCCGGCTCGGGCAGGGTATCCAGCTCGTTCAGGACCGGGTTCGGGAATTCATAGGGCAGATCATAGGCGTGGATGGCGATCAGGCTCACCGCGCGCTGCGACTTCGGGTGCCCCAGCCGCTCGACGACGCGGCCCAGCTCGCCGAAGCGCCCATGCCGCACCGTCTCGAAGCGCACCAGTTCGCCGTCCTCGGCATCGCCGGTGCGGCCCGGCTCGACGCGCCACTCCTTGAGCTGCTTCTTTTCGATTGGCGTGATGACGCCCCCGGCGCCCTGCACGCGGAAGACGCCAAGCTGGCGGATCTTCTCGCGGCTGAGCCGCTTGATCGGCCGGGCGATATAGGCATAACCGGCCTCTTCTTCCTCGCCAGGCGTGACAGCTGCGATCCGCGCCAGCACGCGGTCGCCTACCCCGACCGCCGCCCCGGGGCTCTTGCTGTCCGGCGCGATGAGGATGCGCGGCGGCGGGCCTTCATCCTCGGGCCAAGCCGCGGGCAGCGCGACGAACTCGCCATCCTCGTCGCGGCCGGTGATCTCGATGACGGTGACGTTCGGCAGCCCGCCGGGCTTGCGGAGATGCTTGCGCTTGCCCTTGATGAGGCCCTCATCCGCCATCTCGCGCAGCAGTTGCTTCAGCGCGATGCGGTCCGAGCCTCTGATGTGAAAGGCGCGGGCGATTTCGCGCTTGCCGACCTCGCCAGGCGACTCCTCGATGAACGTGAGGATGTCCTGCTTGCTGGGCAGGCGGTCCTGGCCGTCGTCGCCCGTGTTGCCGCCGGGCCGGGAGGATGTCTTGCTTGTCATAATGTCCGTGCCGGGCCTTTTAGAGTTGCCGGGCAATCCTGAAGTCTCGCGTTGCGGTGTGCCCGTGCCACCCGGGCGACATCAACGGGCGCTATCTGAAGGGGCGTCGCTGGCCTTTTTCCCGCCAGACCTTTTCGCACCTGGCTTCGCGGACGCGGATTTGCGTTTCGTGCCAGCGCCATTCCCGCTTTTGGCGGCCTTTCCCTTGGTCTTGCCGGTCGTCTCCTCGCCGGAGCCTTCCGTCTTCGTCGCGGGCTTCTTGGCGGATTTCGCGGCCGTCTTGGCCTTGCCGCCGCTCTTCGCGCCTGACTTTGTCTTCGCGGGCTTCTTGCCGCTCTTTTCCGCCTTCGCGGCGATCAGTTCCACGGCTTTTTCCACACTCAACTCCGCCGGATCGGCGTCCTTCGGCAGCGTCGCGTTGATCTTCCCATGTTTTACATAGGGACCGTAGCGGCCGTCGCAAACCTGGATCGCGCCGCCAAGCTCGGGGTGCTCGCCCAGCTCCTTCAGCACCGTCCCGCCACGCGGCCGCCGGGTCTTGGCTTCGGCGAGCAGGCTCACCGCGCGATTCAGACCCACCGTGAACACCTCGTCCGCGCTATCGAGGTTGGCGTATTTGCCCGCATGCTCCACGAACGGACCGTAGCGCCCGATCCCGGCGACGATCGGCTTGCCGGTTTCCGGATGCGGCCCGACTTCGCGCGGCAGCGACAGCAGGCGCAGCGCCATTTCCAGCGTGACCTGCGCGGGGTCCATGCCTTTGGGAACTGACGAGCGCTTCGGCTTTTCGCCGTTCTGCGCCTCGCCGAGCTGGACGTAAGGCCCGAAGCGCCCGCTGCGCAGCGTCACCGGCTCGCCCGTCTCCGGGTCGTGCCCCAGCTCGATCTTGTCTGGCGTCGCGCCCTCCTGGCCATCTTCGCCCGGGCGGCCGAGCTGGCGGGTGTAGCGGCATTCGGGATAGTTCGAGCAGCCGATGAACGCGCCGAACTTGCCGACCTTGAGGCTCAAGCGGCCATCAGCGCAGGACGGGCAGGCGCGCGGGTCCGTGCCGTCGCCCGCGTCGGGGAAGATGTGCGGCCCGAGGATCTCGTTGAGCGCCTCCAGCACCTCGGAGACGCGCAGATCCTTGATTTCATCGACCGCGCCGATGAACTCGCGCCAGAAGTCGCGCAGCACCTGCTTCCATTCGAGGTCGCCTGCGGAGATGCGGTCGAGCTTCTCCTCCAGATCGGCGGTGAAGTCATACTCCACGTAACGCTCGAAGAAGCTCTCCAGGAACGCCGTGACCAGCCGGCCGCGATCCTCCGGCACCAGCCGGTTCTTCTCCAGCCGGACATAGTCGCGTTCGCGCAGGACGTTCATGGTGCTGGCGAAAGTTGACGGCCGCCCGATGCCCAGCTCCTCCAGCTTCTTGATGAGCGTGGCCTCGGTAAAGCGTGGAGGCGGCTCAGTGAAGTGCTGTTTCGGCTCGATCGCCTTGGCGCGGACGGTCTCGTTTTCCATGAGCGGGGGCAGGCGCGCGCCGTCCTCATCCGCCGTGTCGTCGCGGCCTTCCTCGTACAGCTTCAGGAAGCCGTCAAAGGTGATGACCTGCCCCGTCGCGCGGAAGGTATAGCGCGTGCCGTCCTTGCCGTCCGTGTCGATGTCAACGGTCGTGCGGTCAACCTCGGCGCTCGCCATCTGGCTGGCGACCGCGCGTTGCCAGATCAGCTTGTAAAGCTTGTATTCGTCGTCCTTCAGATAACGCTTGAGATCATCGGGCGCGCGCCGGTAGTCGGTCGGGCGCACGGCCTCGTGGGCTTCCTGCGCGTTTTTCGCCTTGGTCTTGTAGTGGCGCGGGCTGCTGGGCAGGTACTTCTGGCCGAAGTCGCTGCCGACCACCTCACGGCACTGCGCGATCGCCTCCGGGACGACCTGCACGCCGTCGGTCCGCATATAGGTGATGAGGCCAACCGTCTCGCCGCCGAGATCGACGCCCTCATAAAGCTTCTGCGCGATCTGCATGGTCTGACGCGGCGAATAGCGCAGCTTGCGCGAGGCTTCCTGCTGCAGCGTCGAAGTCGTGAAGGG
>CAYYSM010000085.1:0-8608 GCA_964474225.1 uncultured Hyphomicrobiaceae bacterium | reverse complement strand
AACGGGTCGCGCTCCGGAGCCAGCCACGCGCAGGTGAGACAATGACGGGGACTGACATAACCAAGCCCGGGCCGCTGATGGCGGGAAAGCGCGGCCTCATCATGGGCGTCGCCAATGAACGCTCGATCGCCTACGGCATCTCGCGGGTGCTTGCGGGCCAGGGCGCCGAGCTGGCCTTCACCTATCAGGGCGAGGCATTCGGCCGCCGCGCCGTCCCGTTGGCCGAGTCGCTCGGCGGCAAGATCATCCTGCCTTGCGATGTGATGGACATCGACTCGGTCGACAGCGTGTTCGAGACGCTGAAGGCGGAATGGGGCACGATGGATTTCGTGGTCCACGCCCTCGCCTTCTCGGATCGCAACGAGTTGAAGGGGCGTTATGCCGACACCAGCCGGGAGAACTTCATCAACACGATGGTGATCTCCTGCTTCTCCTTCACCGAGGTCGCCAAGCGCGCGTCCGACCTGATGCCGAACGGCGGCTCGATGATCACGCTGACCTATGCCGGCTCGTCCCGCGTGGTGCCGCGCTACAACGTCATGGGCGTCGCCAAGGCCGCGCTTGAGGCATCGGTGCGCTATCTCGCCGCCGATATGGGCGAGCAGAATGTGCGCGTGAACGCGCTGTCCGCCGGGCCGATGCGCACGCTGGCCGGCGCAGGCATCTCCGACGCGCGTGTGCTGTTCAACTACCAGAAAATGCATTCGCCGCTGGGCCGCACGCCCACGCTGGACGAGGTTGGCGGCGCGGCGCTCTACCTGCTCTCCGACCTGTCGACAGCGGTCACGGGCGAGGTGCACTTCGTCGATTCCGGCTACAACATCATCTCGATGCCGGAGCCGGAGCGCATCCAGGAAACCGGCGAAGGCACGGCGCCAGAGAACGGCAATTCCAATGGCGAGCCAGGCAAGCCGTCCCGCGCCGCGGAGTGATAGGCCCGATGCGGCGCGCTGGCAGCCGCAGCTCATCATGGGCGAAAAGAGCGCCATCTGCGCCAGCATCATTGCCGAACTGCCCGAATGGTTCGCGCGTCCCGAGGCCAACCGGCTGTATGCCGAGACGGCGGCCGAGTTGGACATGGTCGGCTGTTATGCGGGCGGCGAAGTCGCCGGCTTCGTCAGCCTGAACCAGCACTTCGAGACCACAGCCGAAATCTATCTGCTGGCGGCACGGCCGCGCTGGCACGGCACGGGGCTGGGGCGCGCGCTGGTGGGCGCGGCGGAAGTCTGGGCGCGGGCGCGGCGGCTGCGGTTCCTGACCGTCAAGACGCTCGGACCGTCGCACCCCGACCCGGCCTATGAAGCCTCGCGCGGCTTCTTCCGGGCGATGGGCTTTCAACCGATCGAGGAAATCCAGGACATCTGGCCGGGCAACCCCTGCCTGCTGCTGCTCAAGCCGCTGGACTGATTACGCCGCCTGCGCGTGGACGCTCAAGTCGCGGATCGTCGGGTTCTCGCCGTTGAGCGGGTTCGCCGGGTCCCACGGAATGCGCATCGTCTCGAAGCGCGTGCCCAGCGCATCGACGATCAGCAGCTTGCCCGCCATCGACTCGCCGATGCCGATCAACTCCTTCAGCACCTCCATCGCCTGCAGCGTGCCGAGCACGCCGGCCAGCGCGCCGAGGATACCTGCCTCCTCGCAGGAGCGCACCGTGCCGGGCGGCGGCGGCTCGGTGAACAGGCAGCGATAGCTCGGCCGCGGTTTGCCGTCCTCACCGGTCTCGAAGGCGCGGAAGGTGGACAGATAGCCGTCGAACTGCCCGAGCGCGGCGAACACCAGCGGCACGCCCGCGAAATAGCAGGCGTCGTTGACGAGATAGCGCGTGGCGAAGTTGTCCGAGCCGTCGGCGACGATGTCGTAGCGGCTGATGATCTCCAGCGCATTGTCCGCGCTCAGCCGCTCGGGGATTTCATCGACCGTCACGTGCGGGTTGAGCGCGCGGATGCGCCGGCCCGCGCTGGTGGTCTTGAGTTCGCCGACATGGTCGCTGTCGTGGATCACCTGGCGCTGCAGGTTGCTCAAGGACACACGGTCATCATCCACGATGCCGAGCCGGCCGACGCCCGCCGCCGCCAGATAGGGCAGCACGGCAGAGCCGAGCCCGCCCGCGCCGATCACCAGCACGCTCGCGCGTTTAAGCTTCTGCTGGCCTGCGCCGCCGACCTGGTGCAGCACCAGATGGCGCTTGTAGCGTTCGATTTCTTCAGATGTAAAGCTCAAACCATGCCCCGATCATCAAGACGCCGAAGCGCCCTTTCAGCATCGGGACATAGTGTTGCGCGCCAACCGGCGAAAGGCAAGATGGCCGCTCATTCGGCCGCCTGCGCCTGCGCTACCCGCGTCACGCGCGCCGCGCAGAACTTGAACTCCGGGATTTTCCCGAACGGATCAAGTTGGGGGTTGGTCAGAACGTTGGCGGGCGCCTCGCCGTAGCAGAACGGGATGAACACCATCCCAGCAGACACGTCGCGATCCGCACGCAGCGTCAGGTCGATAACCCCGCGGCGCGTCTCCACGCGGATCGGCTCGCCCGCCCTCGCGCCAAGGCGCTCGATATCGCGCGGATGCATGCAGGCGATCGGCTCTGGCTCCAGATCATTCAGCGCGCCCGCGCGGCGGGTCATCGCGCCGGTGTGCCAGTGCTCCAGCAGCCGGCCAGTGGTCAGCACCAACGGATAGTCCTCATCCGGCAGTTCATCCGGCGGCAGCAGATCGGCGGGAACGATTCGCCCGCGCCCATCCTTGGTGGGAAAGCCCTCGCCGAACAGGATTTCGCGGCCCGGCTCATCCTCCGCATCCGCCGGATAGGTGACGGAGCCTTCGCGCTCGATCCGCGACCACGGGATATTGGCGAGCGAAGGCATCAGCGCGCGCATCTCCTCGTACACCTCGGGCACGCCGGAATACTGCCAGTCCAGCCCCATGCCGCGCGCGATCTCACAGATCAGCTCCCAGTCCTGCCGCGCCCCGCCCGGCGGGGAGACGGCCGGGCGGCCAAGCTGCACCTGCCGGTTGGTGTTGGTGTAGGTGCCCAGCTTCTCCGCGTGCGCCGAGGCCGGCAGCACCACATCCGCGTGCGAGGCCGTCTCGGTCAGGAAGATGTCCTGCACCACGAGGTGATCCAGCTTCGCGAGCGCGGCACGCGCGTGCGTCTGGTCCGGGTCGGACATCGCCGGGTTCTCGCCCATGACGTACATGCCGCGGATTTCGCCCTCGTGGATCGCGTCCATGATCTCAACGACGGTCAGACCGCGGTTCGGGTCGAGCGGCTGGCCCCAGGCATCCTCATAGCGCCGGCGCACATCCGCATCCTCGACGGACTGATAATCCGGGAACACCATCGGGATCAGCCCGGCGTCCGACGCGCCCTGCACGTTGTTTTGCCCGCGCAGCGGATGCAGGCCTGTGCCCGCGCGGCCGACATGGCCGGTCGTCAGCGCCAGCGCGATCAGGCAGCGGGAGTTGTCCGTGCCGTGCACATGCTGGGACACGCCCATGCCCCAGAAGATGATGGCGCGCTCGGCGTTCGCGTAAGTGCGCGCGATCTCGCGGATATAGTCGGCCTCGACGCCGCAGACGGGGGCCATCGCTTCGGGCGTGAAGTCCGCGACCTTCTCCTTCAGCGCCTCGAAGCCGCTGGCATGGGCCTGGATGTACTGTTCGTCATACAGCTTTTCGTCGATGATGACGTGCAGCATCGCGTTCAAGAGCGCAACGTCTGTGCCGGGCTTGAAGCGCACCGGATGCCTGGCGTGGCGCATCAACTCCTGCCCGCGCGGGTCGATGACGATGACCTTCGCGCCGCGCTTGGCCGCCTGCTTGAGATAGGTCGCCGCGACCGGGTGGTTCTGCTCCGGCCGCGCGCCGATCACGATGAAGCAGTCGGCATCCTCGACCGCCGTGAAGGGCGCGGTCACGCCGCCCGAGCCGATGCCCTCGATAAGCGCGGCGACCGAGGAGGCATGGCATAGCCGCGTGCAGTGATCGACATTGTTGGTGCCGAAGCCGGTGCGCACCAGCTTCTGAAACAGATAGGCTTCCTCGTTCGATCCTTTCGCCGAGCCGAAGCCCGCCAGCGCGCCACCGCCATGCGTGTCACGGATGTCGCGCAGGCCGCCGGCCGCGCGCTCTAGCGCCTCTTCCCAACTCGCCTCGCGGAACACCTCCCACGGGTTCATCGGGTTCACCTGGATGTCGCCGCGCTTGGGCGCGTCCTCGCGGCGGACCAGCGGCTTGGTCAGGCGCTCCGGGTGGCGGATATAGTCGAAGCCGAAGCGGCCCTTGACGCACAGCCGGTTCTCGTTGGCCGGGCCTTCCCGCCCGTCGACCTGCACGATCCGGTTGTCCTGGACACTCACCTTGGTCTGGCAGCCAACGCCGCAATAAGGGCAGACCGAATCGACCGTCTTGTCCGGCCAGACAGCGCGCGTCTGCGCCCGCGCATCCATGAGCGATTTTTCGTAGAGTGCGCCCGTCGGGCAGGCCTGCACGCATTCGCCGCAGGCCACGCAGGTCGAGTTGCCCATCGGGTCGTCGAAATCGAACACCGGCTTCGCCTCATGCCCGCGCAGCGCCATGCCGATCACGTCGTTGACCTGCACCTCGCGGCAGGCGCGCACGCACAGATTGCACTGGATGCAGGCGTCCAGATTGACCGCGATGGCGGTGTGCGACGGGTCGGGCGTGAAGCCCTCCCGCGCGGGCAGGCGGCTGCCCTCGACGCCAAGCGCGTGCGCCCAACGCCAGAACTTGGAGTCCGGGTCGGGATGGCTGAGCTGCGGCGGCTGATCGGCGGCCAGCAGCTCGAACACCATCTTGCGCGCCTTGGCGGCCCGCTCGCTGGCGGTCTTGACGTTCATGCCGTCTTTCGGCTTGCGGATGCAGGAGGCGGCCAGCGTGCGCTCGCCCTCCACCTCGACCATGCAGGCGCGGCAGTTGCCGTCGGCCCGATAGCCGGGCGCATCCAGCCAGCAGAGATGCGGGATTTCGACGCCAACGCGCTTGGCGGCCTGCCAGATCGTCTCGTCCGGCCCGGCCGTGACCTCGCGGCCATCGAGCGTGAAGCGAATGTCCTCAGTCATGCATGACCCTCTCGGCGATGAAGCGTTGGGCCTGAGGCTCCATCAGATCCTCGCGGAACCATTTCAGCAGATGATTGACCGGGTTTGGCGCGGCCTGGCCAAGACCGCAGATGGAGGCGTCGCGCATCACGGCCTCCAGATCGGCGATCGCGTCTTCGTCCAGCGGCGCCTGCTGCAGCAGCTTGACCATCTTCTCGGTGCCGGCGCGGCAGGGGGTGCACTGGCCGCAGCTTTCATCGGCGAAGAAATGCATCAGGTTGAGCGCGGCGTCCTTCGCGCTGTCCTGCTGCGAAAGCACGATCACCGCGTGCGAGCCGATGAAGCCCCCATGCGCGTTGAGCGCGCCGCCGAAATCGAGCGGGATATCGGCCAGCGACGCCGGGAAGATACCGCCCGATGCGCCGCCCGGCAGATACGCCTTCAGCATGTGCCCGTCGGCCATGCCGCCACAATACTCATCGACCAGCTCGCGCAGCGTGATGCCCGCCGGGGCCAGCTTCACGCCCGGCTCGCGCACGCGACCGGAGACGGAATAAGAGCGCAGCCCCTTGTGGCCGTCCTTGCCCTGATCCTCGAACCACTGCGCGCCGCGCTCGATGACGTCGCGCAGCCACCAGAGCGTCTCGACATTGTGGTTGAGCGTAGGGCGGCCGAACAGCCCAACCTCCGCGATGTAAGGCGGACGGTGACGCGGCAGGCCACGCTTGCCCTCGATGCTTTCGATCATCGCGGATTCTTCGCCGCAGATGTAAGCGCCCGCGCCGCGACGCAGCTCGATGGGGCATTCGGCGGTCAGCCCGGCGGCGTCCAGCGCAGCGATCTCCCGGCGCAGGATTTCCAGCACGGCCGGATATTCGTCGCGCATGTAGAGGTAGATGCGCTCAGCGCCGACGGCCCAGGCGGCGATCAACGCGCCCTCGAACATCCGGTGCGGGTCGCGCTCCAGATGGTAGCGGTCCTTGAAGGTGCCCGGCTCGCCCTCGTCGCCGTTGATGGTCATCAGCCGCGGACCGGGGAAGCTGCGCACGATGCTCCATTTGCGCCCGGCCGGGAAGCCCGCGCCGCCAAGCCCGGCGAGGCCCGCGTCGGACAGTTCGGCGATGATGTCTTCGGCGTTGCGCGCGCCGGAACGGCATTCGGCCAGCACGTGGTAGCCGCCTTCGGCCCGGTAAGCGTCAAAATCCTTGTAGTGCGGGATCGCGGGCACCGAGACGTCGCCGGAGGCCAGCCCGAGCAGCCCGTCGGCTGTGGCGTTGCCGACTTCCACATTGCCGCAGCGTGCCGCCGGCGCCTGGGCACAGCGGCCCATGCATGGCGCGCGCAGCACGCGTACGCGGCTCGGGTCGCAGCCCTTCTCCAGCGTCTGGATCAGCCGCTCAGCGCCGGCCATCGCGCAGGTCAGCGTGTCGCACACGCGGATGGTGACGGGTGGCGGCGCGGCCTCGCCTTCCTTGACCAGATCGAAGTGATGATAGAACGAGGCGACCTCCCAGACTTCCGCCTGCGACAGACGCATCAGCTCCGCAAGCGCGCGCAGATGCCGCTCATGCAGGCAGCCGAAGCAGTCCTGCAGGACATGCAGATGCTCGATAAGCAGGTCGCGCTGCTCAACAGGGCGGCCGTCCAGCGCCGTGCGCACCTCGGCGAGCGCGCCCTCATCGACCGGGCGGCCCTTGGGAAAACCGGCGCGTTTCAGATCGATAACGGTCACGTCGCCCATGCCTTTTCGCTTGGTGCCAGATGGGCGGCTCGGTGGCCGCCGCACTTCCCGCGAAAGCTAAGCGGCTAGGGCTTCGAGCGCTCGTCCAATTCCGCCATCGCGCGTCGCGCGCGCGTCATCTTGGACCGACCGCGATCACAACAGCGTGCGGAGTAGATAAAGGCCGGTGGCCACAAGCAGCGCCCAGATGAGTCTGGCAAACATCCTCTGATTGATAAAGGGAAAGATGAACTGCCCGGTCGCAATGCCCAGCAACGTCGTCGGGAGGCAGACGAGCGCGGCGACGCCGACATCATCCGCCAACCCGCTGCCGGCGACCTGAAAGCCGAGGCTGCCGCCATAGGCGAACAAAAAGAAGGTGAGCGTCGTGCCGCGCGCGACCTCCTTGCTGACCGCGCCGCCGGCGAAATAAAGCATGAGCGGGGGGCCGGGCACGCCGATGCTTGTCGTCAGCAGGCCGGAAGCCCCGCCGATGCCATAGTCGCGCCCTGTCGCGCGGGCGAACTGAAACCTCACGGCAAGCAGCACCGCCATGCCAAGCGCCAGCCCCGCCACGATGCCCTTGAGCAGCACAACGTTGCCGGACAGGAAGATGAGCAGCCCCAGCGGCGCTCCGACGAGCGCTCCGAGCGCCAGCCGCCTGAGCAGCACTGTGTCCGCCTCCCGCGCGGCGCGCGGCAGCATCACCACCGACACCGCCAGCCCCAGGATGATGTTGAGCTGAATGGCCGTCTGCGGCGGATAGACCAGCAGAAACAACGGCGTGGCTATCAGCGAAAAGCCGAAGCCGGTCGCGGTCTGCAGCAGCGCGGCAAGGAAGGCGATCGCCGGCCCCCATCCCAAAAGATCGGCGAAGCCAATGATTTCCATCATGTTTTGTTTGGCCTGATCATTATTTTTATTTCCAGCGTCGTGATTTTTTGCTGAAATGACGCTTCTGGGACGGTTAAACCGTCATTGCGCCCGGTATTTTGGGCGCTCAACCTCACGAAAAAAGTTTCATTCTAGGGAGGATTCATGACGAAGCCTGGACGCCACTTCCTTCATATCCCCGGGCCGACGAACGTGCCGGACCGCGTCCTGCGCGCGATGGACCGGGCGCTTATCGACCATCGTGGCCCGGAATTCGCGCAGCTCACCCTGCGGCTATTGCCGCGCCTGCAGAAGCTCTTCAAGTGCTCCGGCCCGGTTGTGATCTATCCAGCCTCGGGCACAGGCGCTTGGGAAGCGGCGCTTGTCAACACCCTTTCGCCCGGCGACAAGGTGCTGATGGCTGACATAGGCCATTTCGCCTCGCTGTGGAAAGACATGGCTGATCGTCTGGGACTCGTCGCCGAATTCCTGCCGAGCGACTGGCGCCGCGCCGCGAACCCCGAAGAAATCCACGAGCGGCTGGCCGCAGACACCGGCCACGAGATCAAGGCGGTCTGCGTCGTCCACAACGAGACGTCCACGGGCTGCGCGGCGCGCCTGCCGGAGATCCGCAAGGCGATCGACGACGCCGGGCACCCTGCCCTGTTCATGGTCGACACGATCTCCTCGCTCGGGTCGATGGACTATCGCCACGACGACTGGAAGGTCGATGTCAGCGTTGGCGGGTCGCAGAAAGGCATGATGCTGCCGCCCGGCATGAGCTTCAACGCGATCAGCCAAAAGGCGCTGGAGGCCTCGAAGACGGCCAAGTTGCCGAAATGCTACTGGGAATGGAACGACATGCTGTCGGCCAACCAGAACGGCTTCTTCCCCTACACGCCGGCGACCTGCCTGTTCTACGCGCTGGACGAGGCGCTGAACATCGTCGATGAGC
>CAYYSM010000084.1:0-8653 GCA_964474225.1 uncultured Hyphomicrobiaceae bacterium | reverse complement strand
GGTATTCATTGTCGGTCAGCGTAAGCGCCGAGGCGACGGTGATCGAGTCGCCGGTGTGCACGCCCATCGGGTCGACGTTCTCGATGGAGCACACGATGATGCAGTTGTCCGCCTTGTCGCGGACGACCTCCATCTCATACTCCTTCCAACCGAGCACGGATTCCTCAACCAGCACCTGATTGGCGGGGGAGGCGTCCAGCCCGCGCTCGATGATGTAAAGGTATTCCTCGCGGTTGTAGGCGACGCCGCCGCCCATGCCGCCGAGCGTGAAGCTCGGCCGGATGATCGCGGGCAGGCCGACATAGTCCAGGGCGCCCAGCGCCTCGTTGAGGCTGTGCACCAGCATTGAGCGGGGCGTGGCGATGCCGATGCGGTCCATCGCTTCACGGAAGGATTGCCGGTCCTCGGCCATGTCGATCGCGGCGGCGTTCGCGCCGATCATCTCGATGCCGTATTTCGCCAGCGTCCCGTCGCGATCCAGGGCGAGCGCGGTGTTGAGCGCGGTCTGCCCGCCCATCGTCGGCAGCAACGCCATGCGCTCGTTCGGGCGCTCGCGGCGTTCCCGTGCGATGATCTTGGCGACGAAATCCGGCGTGATTGGCTCGACATAGGTCGTGTCGGCCAACTCCGGGTCCGTCATGATCGTGGCCGGGTTGGAGTTGACCAGTACGATTCGGTAACCCTCGGCCTTGAGCGCCTTGCAGGCCTGCGTGCCGGAATAGTCGAACTCGCACGCCTGGCCGATAACGATCGGTCCGGCGCCAATCACCAGAATTGAGTCGATGTCGGTGCGTTTGGGCATTCAGCTCGCGCCGTGCGCCTGTTGGCCAGAGAAGTGGCGGGCCGTCGTCGCGCGCCCGCAATTGCGGCTTCCGCGCTTATAACGGATGTGGCGCGTGAATCAACAAGGTCGTCGGATCGCCTGAAGCCGTCAGTTATTCAGTTGCGTGGCGCGGCAGCGCACACCGTGACCCTCAGCGCGGAATTGCGCCGTTTTCGCCCAGTAGAATATGCTCAAGAGAAGATAACGGGCGGCTTGGGGATCAGCCCCTTAATCCTGTATAGCTGGTGCAGCTAGGCCGTCGCCGGTCGATCCCGGCGATGGCGAGGGAAAAATGTGACGCCGGCGGTTGGGACCCCGATAGCGTCTGGGCGCGAAAAACACATTGAAGGTGGTGAATGGAAGCGATCACTCAATCGCCTTTCGGAGAGATTGCGGCGCTCCTCGTTCTGGCCGCGCTCACCGGGTTCTTCGGGATCATCCTGCGGCAGCCGCTGATCGTCAGTTTCATCGCCGTGGGCCTGCTCGCGGGGCCGTCCGGACTGGATGTGGTGCATTCGGATGAGCAGATCGACCTTCTCGCGGAACTTGGCATCGCCGTCCTGCTGTTCCTCGTGGGCATCAAGCTGGATGTGAAGCTGATCCGGTCTCTCGGTACAGTGTCGCTGCTGACGGGCCTTGGACAGGTCGCGTTTACGTCGATCTTCGGATACTTCATCGGACTCGCGCTCGGTCTCGGGCACGTCACGAGCCTATACGTGGCGGTGGCGCTGACCTTTTCGTCGACGATCATCATCGTGAAATTGCTTTCCGACAAGCGCGAGATCGACGCGCTGCACGGACAGATCGCGCTCGGCTTCCTGATCGTTCAGGACCTGGTCGTGGTGCTGGCGATGATCGTTTTGTCGGCCATCGGGATCGGCGCTGGCGCGGAAGGCGGCGGCGGGTCCGGCGATGTATTCCTGGCGCTGGCCTCTGGCGTCGGGCTTGTTGCGCTGGTCGTCCTGTTCGTGCGCTATGCCGCCAACCCTCTGACCGAGCGGTTGGCCCGCGCGCCTGAGCTGCTGGTGATTTTCGCGATCGCGCAGGCGGCCATGTTCGCGGCCATCGGCGATCTGGTCGGGCTTGGCAAAGAGATTGGCGGTCTGCTGGCCGGCGTCTCCCTTGCATCGACCCCGTACCGGGAGACGATCGCCGCGCGGCTTGCGCCCTTGCGCGATTTTCTGCTTCTGTTCTTCTTCATTGCTCTCGGGGCCACACTCGATCTTTCGCTGCTTGGCACACATGTGACCGGGGCCATCGTATTCTCGCTGTTCGTCCTGATCGGGAACCCGTTGATCGTTCTCGCGATCATGGGGGCTATGGGCTATCGCAAGCGCACCGGCTTTCTCGCCGGGCTGACAGTCGCGCAAATCAGCGAATTTTCCCTGATCTTCATCGCCATGGGCGTTGCCCTCGGCCATGTCGAGCAGGACGCGCTCGGCCTCGTGACCATGGTTGGCCTCGTGACCATCGCGGCGTCGACCTACATGATCACGTACTCGCACAAGCTTTATCCCCTCTTTGAGCCTTATCTCGGCGTGTTCGAGCGCAAGGGCACCCCCCGCGAAACAGCGGATGAAGCCGAATTCGCCGGGCGGGATTACGACGTCCTGATCTTCGGTCTGGGGCGCTTCGGCACCGCGATCGGGATGCGCCTGTGCAAACGGGGAGTCCGCGTACTGGGCGTTGATTTCAATCCGCTGGCCGTGCGGCGCTGGCGCGAACTGGGGCTTGATGCCGAATATGGCGATGCGGGCGACCCGGAATTCGTAAAGGATTTGCCCCTTGCCAAGGCGCAATGGGTTGTCTCGACCGTGCCGGTGCATGCCACCGGCCTGAGCCACGAGGACACCCGTAACACGCTGATCCAGTTGACCCGGATGGCGGGTTTCAGGGGGCGCATCGCGGTGACGTCGCACAGCAAGCGGGATACCGAGCAGTTGCTGGCTTCGGGGGCTGATATCGTGCTGGAGCCGTTCCAGGATGCGGCGGATCGGGCGGTGGAGCTTCTGAGCGGGGCAGAAGAAGAGCAGCGCACCGAGATCCCGCAGATCGAGTCGGAAGAAATGGCGTCCTGACCGCCGGCCGCCTCCCGCCGGCAAGCGGTTCAAGAGCCAGCGCGCGCTCCGCAGCCGATGGATCGGGTGCGACTATTCCGTCAAGCAATGCGCGCCTTCAACCCCGCTCCGCCGGGCAGGCCATGTGCGCGGCAAACGCCGCGCAGCGACGCCTATTCCACCACAGCGGCCTGCGCCCGGGCGGGCGGCAGCTCGGTGATGATGTCCGCAAGACTGCAGCGATTGTTGTTCAGCTTGTTCACCAGCTGAATGAAGTTGCGGAACGACGGGCTGCGCCCGAAGACCGCCGCGGTCTCCGAGTCCGGCGTATAGGCCGGGATCCTGCACTCGCTCGGGAAGCCGATCTGCTCGGCGATCATGTTCTGGGTCGTCCGCGACAGGTGCCATCCCAGCGGCATGTAGAAGTAGTCGTGCTGTAGCTCCACCGAGTAGAACCGCTCGAACGCCTCGCCCGTCTTGACGCGCCACTTCGCCAGCTGGCCGCGCCGCCGCCGCGTCTTGTCGAGCGTCATGACCGGCGCGCCAAACTCGGTCAGCCCCGCTGGCTCCAGATCGGCGGTGAAGTCCTCGTTGAGGATGATGATGCGAAATTCCGGTTGGACATCAAGCGTGTCGGCTAGCCGGTCGATCCGCTGCCTGATGCCGTTGACCAGGTCGATCGCGGTCTCGATCGCCGAGCTTTCGAAATAGCCGCCATCCACCAGGTTCTTCTGCGAGAAGTGGAACGGCGAAATCTGCCGCGGATAGGCTCCCGGCGGCAGAATGATCGGGAATCGGGCGCTCAGGCTGACGGCCGTGGCGAGCGAGATGTCTTGCTCGGCCGGCAGGCCGTCCTCGCCCTGCGCCATGATGGGGTAGACGAATTCCATCGGCACGATCGGGTCTTTCAGGAACGGCGCCACGATGAAACGCTCGCCCGTTTCCACGCTGGTGGTATTGAGCACGAGGGTGGGCGCCTGCACCTCCGGGTCGCGGAAATCGGCCGAGACGCTGAGGAAGTTTCGCTCGAACGGAATCTCCTCCGCCGTGTCGCTGCCGTGGACGTGATTTGTATCGAGCCAGGCGTGGTTCAGGCTGGCCTCGAAGGCGCGAGCGCGGTCCAGAACGCCGAAGCCGGGCACGATGAACCGCTGAAAGAAGTCCGGGAACAGCGCGCCGGACAGCACAGGCGACAGGAAGTCATGGCCCAGATAGGTGCGGATGTTGCGTTCGAGGTCGCTGACGCGCCCGTCCGTCCTGGCCTGAAGCTCGCAGTGATCCCCCATCACCTCCGGGCTTTCGCTTCGCCGCGCCTGCAGCCAGAAGCTGTTGAACACGCTCGCGCCCAGGCTGCCGCCGGAGACGCCGCTGATGGCGAAAACGTGGTGCCGCAGCGCCGGACAGGCCGTATAAAGCCGCGCCATCGTCAGCGCCGCCAGATTGGCGGCATAGACGCCGCCGCCCTGCGCCGCGACCACGTACACCGGATAGGTCTGCTGACCGCTGTTGGCATACAGCCGCTTGCGATCGTCCGGCCGGGCGTCGAGCCAATCGAGGAAGGCGATGTAAAGGTCGTCCGGCTGGGCCTGAGCCTCCGGGCTGGCTGGCTGCATGCGCACGCGGTGATTGTTGTTCCAGTTGAAGAACGCGAAGATCAGCGCCGCCGAGACGAGGATCGTGACCGCCGGAATACCGATAACGTCATAGATTCGCGTACAGCCCGCCAGCAGATAGGTCAGCGCCATCAGAAAGATGCAGATGATGGCGAAGCTGCCCGCGCCCGTGATGATCCAGGTGACGAGCAGCGGCCCGCCGCCGAGCGAGCGGATGATCGGCTGGGCCGCCACCAGCGCAATGATCGCGCCGATCGCGACGATGATCGGAATGAAATACCGCAGCGAGAACGGCTGCTCGCCGAAATGCGTGCCGCGCTGTGTTGCGCGCCACAGCAGAAACAGGAACATCACCAGCATCAGCGCTGCCGTCGCCTGAATGGCGATCAGCAGGTAGACCGCGACCTGATTGTAATTGTCGACGATGTCGGTGATGTAGGGCGGGAAATCGGCCTGCCCGCGCAGGCTCTGGACGATATCCTGCGACACGACCGCGAACTGCCCGCCGATGGTCTCGCGCTCCTCCGCGCTGGGGATGCCGACCTCCGCGATCAGCTCGACGGTCGAGGTGACGCCGGCCGGCATCATTGCCATCATGACGCCGATGATCGGCAGCAGCGCGATAATCATCGAGAAGACATGCGAGATGACCCGCGCGAGCGGGCTGAAGGTGATATGCGGGTCAATGTCGACGGAATTCTTCCAGAGGGAGCGCGACATCGACCAGAGAAAATAGCTCAGCGCTGCGAGCAGGATCAGAGAGATGATCGGGCGGTACGGCGCCGTCTCAACTTCGAGCGCCAGCGCACGATAGATTTCGCGGGTCTGGCCGGGGACGTAGAACACGATAAACGCGCCGACCGAAACCAGCAGCGGCGCGCGCATATCCCAGATGACGTCGCCGATAATCTTGAAAAAGCGCCAGATGAGCGGCAACTGGGCGGTTTCGCGTTGCGACATGGCTTGATACCCCCGGCTACACCGGCCGTGTTGACCATTCGTTAACCATAACTAGCACGCAGACGCGTTTCGCAGAAGCTGTCGCGCGCTGTCCGCGGCCCGATTATCCCCGTTCGTCAGATTTCGCAGTTGTTGCGCTGGAGGAAGCGCAGCAGGGTCTCATAGCGCTCCTTGTCCTCCGCGGGGACGGAGTCGTCATTCAGGATCTTGTCCTGCACCTGCAGATCGCTCAGCGTGGGGTCGCAGTTCTGCACCTGCTCGGCAAACATGCGGGCGTAGAAGCGGTCGCGCGGGCAGTAGCCGTAACGCACCAGCATTTCCATGCGCAACTCTGTCAGCGTTGGGCACTGAAGCCTCGAAAAGTCCTGGGCGAACGCACCCGTCGCCGCCGCCGGCCCGAGGAACAGCGCAATCAGCAGCGCGCGTCCCGTGCGTGACAGTTTCGCAGTCATGAATGCCTCCCAACCTGCCTATTCGGTTTTAACCATGCGACATGGCGAATGAATAGGCGCTGAATACGCGGGCAAGCGCGGCGGAAGCGCGCCAGAGACCGCAGAAAAGGCTGCCGCCATATGTTCCGGCGACTGTGCCGAACCGGGATGCCGCATGCAACTGAATAGCGCTGGAGACCGCGCGCGGCGAAGGGCCTTGTGTCATTTCCGCCAGCCGCTTTCACGCCGGGTAACATTGCCTCAAACGCGCGCCAGCGTGCCTGACAGGGACGGGGCGGGTGAGCCAATATCAACACTTGAGGGATATGATTTTGCCAGGGTCGGGAGAGCCGCACGCTAAGGGCGTTCAATGGCAGCAGACACGACAGCCTCACTGGTCAGCGGCGCGACAGCCGCCCCTCATGCCGATCAGCGCAGCGTCCCCGCCGTAACATCATCCCACACCGTGGCATGGCCGGGCATCCGGCTTGAGCGCATCGAGCCATTCTCCGGTCTTGGGGCCGAAGTGCTTGCCGTGCTGCGCACCTATCTGCGCCGTGTCGAGTTTCGCGCGGGCGAACCGTTATTCCGCGAGGGGGACCGCGCGGGCGGACGGCTTTATGTCATCCTTTCGGGAGAGGTTTCGATCTGCAAGACCGGGCACGATCCGATCAGCCGCGCCCCAGTGGAATACGAGATCGCGGTGCGCGGGCCTGAGCAAATTGTCGGATCGGTTTCGCTACTCGACCGCCGGCCGGCCTCGGCGACGGCGCGCTGCCGCAGCGAGGTGACCGCGGCCATTCTCGATCTCGACGCGATCCCGAGCGGCTCGCTACCGCGGAGGGTGCGCCGCGCGCTGGAGAACCAACTCGCCTTCTACCTGGCGACGCGGCTGCGCGACACGCTGGACGCGCGCGTCGATGCGCTGCGCAACGAGGCCGAGCTGGCCGGCTATCGCAACGCGATCGCGCTGGTGCTGGTGGGCGCGCTGTCGATGCTGTCGGTCTATACGCTGGCGTTTGGCGCGGTCGCCGGCATGGACATCGCCCAGGAGACGCGGCTGGCAATCACCCCGCTGGTCATTCTGGCCTTCGCCGCGGCGTTCCTCGCGGTCATCCGGCTCAGTCGCTTTCCGCCTGCCTTCTACGGGCTGCGGCTCGACAATTGGCGGCCCGCGCTCCGCCTGGCGGTCCAGGCATCGCTGATCTTCATTGCGGGTATGGCGGCGCTGAAATGGCTGCTGATTGTCAGCGTGCCCGGCTTGGAGGGCTGGACGGTCATCACGCCGGCGAGCATCGCTGATGGCCAATTCTCATGGGGGCTTTACGCAAGCCTCGTCGTGCTCTACGCGCTGTTCGTGCCCGCGCAGGAGTTCGTCGCGCGCTGCGGCATTCAGGCCCCGCTTTATGCCTTCCTCGACGGGTCGGAGCTGGGGCGGCGCACCTGGGCAATCCTCGTATCGAATTTCGCCTTCGCCGCCGCGCACGCGCACACCAACCCGACCTTCGCGCTTGCGACATTCGTGCCCGGCATCTTCTGGGGCTGGCTGTTCGCGCGCACGCACTCGCTTCTGGCGGTGTCGGTGTCGCACGTGATGATCGGCGGGACGGGGATTTTCCTGTTCGGGATCGAGGATTTCCTCGCCGCGCTGTTCTGAATTTTCTCTACGCGCAGTTGGCCCGAAAACCGGCAGCCACTTTTCGGAATGCGCTGGATCAGGTCGAGACAGCGCCGGTGTGGGCCGTCTCCAGCTCGAAGGCCGCGGCCATCAGCGCCTTTGTGTAATCGGTCTTCGGGGTGTTGAAGATCTCGCGCGCCTCGCCCTGCTCCACCACCTTGCCGTCCTTCATGACGATGACGTAGTTCGACAGCGCGCGCACCACCCGCAAGTCGTGGCTGATGAACATGTAGGCGAGATTGTGACGATCCTGCAGGTCGCGCAGCAGGTCGACGATCTGCGCCTGAACCGATACGTCCAGCGCGCTGGTCGGCTCGTCGAGCATCACGAATTTCGGCTCCAGCACCATCGCGCGCGCGATGGCGATGCGCTGGCGCTGCCCGCCAGAGAATTCATGCGGGTAGCGGTCCTGCGTTGCCGGGTCCAGCCCGACTTCGCTGAGCGCCTTGGAGACGCGCGCGCGCCGCTCCTCCGGGGGCATCTTCGGATGCTGGATGATCAGGCCCTCTTCGACGATCTGGCTGACTGACAGGCGCGGGCTGAGCGAGCCATACGGGTCCTGGAACACGATCTGCATCTGCCGGCGGTACGGGCGCATCTTCTTGAAGGTCAGCCCGTCGATGTTTTGGCCCATGTAGACGATGGGGCCGTCGCTGGAGGTCAGGCGCAGGAGCGCCAGGCCGAGCGTCGTCTTGCCGGAGCCGGACTCGCCGACCACGCCGACTGTCTGCCCCTCACGGATTTGCAGCGAGAGACCGTCGACCGCCTTCACATGGCCGACGGTGCGCTTGAGCAGGCCGCGCTTGATGGGGAACCAGACCCGCAGATTGTCCGTCTTGATGATGACCGGCGCGGTGTTGTCGCTCGCGGGCGGCTCGCCCTTCGGCTCGGCGGCGAGCAGGTGCTTGGTGTAAGGGTGCTGCGGCTCGGTGAAGATTTGCTCGGTCTCGGCCGCCTCGACGACTTCGCCGTGGTTCATGACGCAGACGCGCTCGGCCATCTTGCGCACGACTGTCAGGTCATGCGTGATGAGCAAGAGCGCCATGCCCAGCTCTTTCTTCAGCCGCTGCAACAGCTCCAGAATTTGCGCC
>CAYYSM010000083.1:0-8794 GCA_964474225.1 uncultured Hyphomicrobiaceae bacterium | reverse complement strand
CCTATGGCGAGGTGCTGCGCTCGGGCAACGGCAACGCGGCGGAGATGCTGCGCGCCATGCGCTCATTCCTCGGCGAGAACGACATGATGGCCTATCTCGCCATGATGGCGGTGCGGATGATCGAACTGCACCGCGTATTGAAGCCGACGGGGAGCCTTTACCTGCACTGCGATCCGACGGCGAGCCACTATCTCAAGATCTTGCTGGATGCGGTTTTTGGCGCACGCAATTTTCGTAACGAAATTGTTTGGAAAAGAACTACTGCCCACAGTGACACCAAAGGCCGATTCAGCCACGAATCCGACATCATCTTCTATTTTGCCAAGAGCGAAGAAAATATTTGGAATACACAATACGTTTCCCACGCCGAAAGTTATGTTAAGAGCCACTACCGCCACAAGGACGAGCGAGGACTCCACAGACACGACAACATTATTCGGTCCGCCAGCATGGGACCGAGACCGAACTTGGTATACGAATATAGGGGGTTCACACCACCACACGGGTGGCGTGTATCCCGAGAAAAACTAGAGGCGCTTGATAACGATAATCGTTTGTATTGGGCAAAGACGGGCACACCATACCTGAAAAGGTATTTGGATGAACAACCTGGTGAAATTGTTGGAAACATTTGGGACGACATATCACCAGTAAATTCGCAGGCCCAAGAACGGCTTGGATACCCCACGCAAAAACCCGTCGCGCTGCTGGAACGCATCGTCGCCGCCTCCTCCAACCCCGGCGACGTCGTGCTCGATCCGTTCTGCGGTTGCGGCACCACCGTCCACGCCGCGGAAAAGCTCGGCCGCCAGTGGATCGGCATCGACGTCACCCATCTCGCCATCGGCCTGATCGAAAAGCGCCTGCGCGACGCCTTCGAGACCGTCGAATTCACCACCCACGGCGTGCCGCAGGACATCGAGGGCGCGCGCGACCTCGCCCGGCGCGGCCGCGAGGACGGCAACTACTATTTCGAGTTCGAGAAATGGGCGCTGTCGCTGATCGCCGCCCAGCCCGGCAACCTGAGCAAGAAGGGCGCGGATCGCGGCATCGACGGCAACATCTATTTCGCCAAGACGGCCCGCGCCATCGTCAGCGTCAAGGCGGGCGACAATATCAGCGTCCAGATGATCCGCGATCTGCGCGGCGTGATCGAGCGCGAAGGCGCGGAGATCGGCGTGTTCCTGACGCTCAACGAGCCGAAGAAAACCATGATCGCGGAAGCCGCTAGCGCCGGGCAATATCACATGGAAGGCTTCGCCCCGGTCCCGCGCATCCAGATCGTGACCATCGAGGAAGCGCTGCGTATGCGCGACCGCGCCGTTCAGCTTCCGTTGCGCCGCGACGACGCCTTCAAGAAAGCCGCGCGCGAGCCGGACAAGCGCGCCCAGGGCCGTTTCGACCTATAGAGCGCGCTCCAGCCCAGTCATTGCCAACGCCGTGAAGAAATCCAGACTTATGGGCCTGATTGCTGAGTCGCATCAGCCTTTGCAGACCTCGCAACGACGGACGGAACCGGCGCTCAGCGGTCGGGGTCCGGCGTGCTGCGAATGCCGATGGGCGCGGATTCCCCATTACAGCCAACGGTGATTTTCTTGTACCAGGGGCACTCCGCGCTCGCCTCGTAATCACCGACGGTGCCTTGGTAAGGCCCTTCCAGCTCATGCGTCGTGCCTTGGCCGGTCCGCAGCAGCTTGACCCGTCCATCCTCCGGGATCGCGATCGTCGCATCCTCCGGCACGCTCGCGCCGCGGGGCAGGTCGGCGACGGTCGATTCCATCACTTCGTAATCGGCCATCGCCGGCGCGGTGTTCAGCACGGCGACAGCCGCCAGCACGGCCAGGGCCATTCGCATCATTGTCATTTGTTTGCCTCGACTTCCCTCTCCGCCGCGCCAAGTTTGCGCAGCACCCACGGACTGTAATGCCCGCCCCAGACCCCCGCCAGCCAGCCGAAAAACAGGCTCGCCGAGGGAATCACGAGATCATAGACCGCGAACAGTATCGCGCCGATGACAATGAGCGCCCCGACGCCGACGAAGGAGATCAGCACGTCGAAGCGCTTGATCCGCCAGCGCCTCGACAGCCAGAAGCCCAGCAGCACCAGCAGGAACACCGCCGCCGCTTCGCTCGCCACGGGCGTTTCCTGAAGCGCGCGGCCATCGAGCCACTGGGCGATCATCTGCGCATGGATGAACACGCCGGGCATTTTCGCGCCGTCCGCCACCGAGAACGGTGTGAAATGCTGGTCGCGGTCGAACAGGTCGCCGCCGATGAGGACGATGCGATCCTCGAATGCGGCGCGCCAGCTCTCGGGCAGTATTTCCGCGTCGGGGCTGCCCGGTGCGTGCGGCGGGATCGTGAAGGTCGGGAACAGGCTCGCGCCGGCCTGCGCTGGCGCGCGCTGCCAGGCGATAAAGCCTTGCGGCCGCGCTCCGCTCCAGCCGGGGGCGCGGGCGATCCGCTCGGCAAGGCTCGGCATGCCCGGCAGCGGGCCGGGTAGATACCGCACAACGCCGTCGCTGATGCTCAGGCCCGTCGGCTCGCGCTGAATAAGGATGTGGCCCACGGGCGCGCCCGACCGCCGCAAAAACCGCTCCTGATAGGCGAGCTGTTCAGGGCGAACGCCCGGCACGCTGTCGTCGATCGCGCCGAGCACGACCTGCGCGCGCGCCTGCCGGATCTCGGAGATCAGCGTATCCGTCTGCGCCGGATCGGTCTCGCGCTCGAAGATGATGTCCAGCCCGATCACACGCGCTCCGGCCTCATCGAGCGCGCGCACCAGCCCGGCCAGCAACCCCCGGTCGAGCGGCGAGATGACCGGATACTGCGCGAGCGAATCCTCGCCGATCAGGACGACTGCGATGTCGTCGCGCGGCTGGGCGGGCTGGTCAGAAAGGAAATAGGTGCGCCAGTCATAGGTCCACTGGTCCGGCGCGCTGGGCAGCAGCCGCGCCTGGCTCGCCAGCATCAGCGCCGCCGTGACGATCACAGCCCACAACAACGCCGAACGCCAAGGCGTCTTGTTCCCGCTCCGCTTGCTCCGCCCTGCCGTCATGCCCGCCCCGTCCCGACTGCGCCGCCAAGTTACCCCGAGCAGACCGCAGGCTCAATCCCGGGAACGCGAAAGTCGCGAGCGTGGAAAGCCGTTTCCGTTGTGACCGGCTGTCAGGCTAAGATGCCGCGCCAACGGAGCGGAGGCGACAGGATGAATTTGGCTCACATGGCGGCTTTGCGCGCGGAGGCCGGACAACCGGTCCGGGCCGGTCTCATTGGGGCCGGCAAGTTCGGCGCGATGTTTCTCGCGCAGGTGCCGACCATCGCGGGGCTGGAGGTGAGCGCGATCGCCGATCTGTCGCCGGATCGGGCCCGCGGAGCCTGCCGGACGGTCGGATGGGACGACGCGCGGATTGCGAAAACCGCCTTCACCGACGACGGCTCGGCGCTCGCCGCGCGGGACGATGTTGATGTTGTCATTGAGGCGACAGGCCAACCGCGCGCCGGAATCGCCCATGCGCTGGCTGCGATCGCGGCCGGCAAGCATGTCGTGATGGTCAATGTCGAAGCTGACGTCCTTGCCGGTCCGGCGCTCGCGCGGCGCGCAGCGCGCGCAGGCGTGGTCTATTCGATGGCCTATGGCGACCAGCCCGCGCTGGTGGCCGAGATGGTGGACTGGGCGCGCGCCTCCGGCTTTACGGTGGCTGCGGCCGGCAAGGGGACGAAGTACCTGCCGTCCTACCACACGGTGACGCCGGACAACGTCTGGGCGCATTACGGCCTGAGCCCGGAGGAGGCCCAGCGCGCCGGCATGAACCCGCAGATGTTCAACTCGTTCCTGGATGGCACGAAAAGCGCGATCGAGATGGCGGCGATCGCCAACGCGACCGGCCTTGACGTGCCTTCGACGGGGCTGCGCTTTCCGCCCTGCGGCGTGGATGATCTGGCGCATGTGCTGCGCCCGCGCGCGCTGGGCGGGCAGCTTGAGGCTTCGGGGATGGTCGAGGTGGTCTCCAGCCTGGAGCGCGACGGACGGCCGGTCTACCGGGATCTGCGATGGGGCGTTTACGTCGTTCTCGAAGCGCCGAACGATTATGCCGCCGCCTGTTTTCGCCAATACGGTCTTCCGACCGACAGCACGGGCCGCTATGCGGCCATGTACAAGCCGTTCCATCTGATCGGGCTGGAGCTGTCGATCTCGGTTCTCAGCGCCGCGCTGCGCGGCGAACCGACCGGGTGCGCGCACAGTTTCCGGGGCAATGTCGCGGCCGTGGCGAAGCGCGATCTTGCCGCGGGCGAGACTCTCGACGGCGAAGGCGGCTATACCGTATGGGGAAAACTGGGCCCGGCTGAAGCAAGCGCCAATGTCCTGCCGATAGGCCTGGCGCACGGCGTGCCGCTGGTGCGGAGCGTCAAAGAAGGCGAAATTCTGACATTCTCTGATGTAACGGTTTTCGAGGATGACATAATCGACCTCTACAGAGAGGCGCAGGCGAGCGGATGATAACCCGTCCGGGACGCATCCCTCGTGTATAAACTGTTAACGGGTTGATCGCGTCGCGTTGACTCGGCGGCGATGCCAGAGAAATCTGGGCGGACTGCAATCAGAGCGTGCGTGCGCGAGGGTTTGCCTTCAGCGGCGCTGGAGGGATTTCGGGGGAGTAACATGAGCGAGACTGACAACCGGCCGACGATTGACCCGACAGGGTTAACAGAACAGCGCCGCCGCCTTGGCGGTCGCATCGACGAAGCGATCTCCCGCGTGCTTTCGCATGGCCAGTTCATCCTCGGGCCGGAGGTAACGGAGCTGGAGCAGAAGCTCGCGGAATTCTGCGGGGCGGGCCACTGCGTGACATGCGCAAGCGGCACCGATGCGCTTCAGCTCCTTCTGATGGCCGAGGGCATCGGCGCGGGGGATGCGGTGTTCGTGCCAGCGTTCTCCTTCGTGGCGACCGCGGAGGTCGTCCCGCTGGTCGGCGCTGTGCCCATTTTCGTCGATGTCGATCCCAACAGCTTCAATCTGGAGCCGTCGAGCCTTGAAGCGGCCATCGGTCTGGCCAAACGGCTCGGGCTGCGGCCGCGCTGCGTCATCGCCGTTGATCTGTTCGGGCAGCCGGCGGACTACGACGCCATTCACGCGGTTGCCGCACCCCAAGGCCTGACCGTCATTGCCGATGCCGCGCAAAGCTTCGGGGCATGGCTGAATGGCCGCCCGGTTGGCGCGCTGGGCCACCACACCGCGACGAGCTTCTACCCGACGAAACCGCTCAGTTGCTACGGGGATGGCGGCGCGATCTTCACGGACGACGCGAGCACGGCGGATCTCCTGCGCTCGCTGCGGGTTCATGGTCAGGGCCGCTCCAAGAATGACAACATTCGCATCGGCCTGAACAGCCGGCTCGATACGTTGCAGGCGGCGGTCCTGCTGGAAAAGCTCGACGTGTTTCCGCAGGAAATTACGGCGCGGCAGGACAGGGCTCGCCGCTACAGCGAGGCCCTCGACGACATCGTGCGCGTGCCGGGGCTGCGCGCGGGCGCGACCTCGGTCTGGGCGCAATATACGCTGGTCACCCAGGCGCGCGACGAGCTGGTTGCACTTTGCCGTCAGGCCGGCATCCCGGCAGCGGTCTATTATCCCGTCCCGCTGAATGCCCAGCCGGGCTATCGGCGTTTCCCGGCGACACCCACGGGCCTTCCCAACGCCGAGTGGCTGGCCGAGCGCGTCGTCAGCCTGCCGATCAATGCCTATCTCGACGATGAGGTTCAGGACGTCATCATCAACACCGTTCGCCGAGGACTTGAGACGGTCGAGAAAGTCTCGCTCGACGCCAAGTATGCGTGATGTCCGGCACGCGGCGAAGCGCGGTCTGCCGCGCGTCGCGCTCGGCCTGATCCGGCTGCTTCCGCGGCGGCTGGTCAGCGCCCGCCAATTTGAAGCGCGGACCCGCGAGGCGCCCGAAGAATGGTTATGGTGGAATACCTGCCAGGTCGAGGACGAGCGCAAGCACGCCTGAGCCAGCAGGCATCCCCAAAAGCGTAAGGACAATCCGCCATGTCGCAGCCCATCCGCGTCGCCGTCATCGGGGTCGGCTATTTCGGGCGTTTCCATGCGAAACACTATGCCGCCGCGCCGCAGGCGCAGCTTGTGGCGGTCGTCGACACTGATGAAGCGCGCGCCATTGAGGTGGCCGCCGAGTTCGGCTGCGAAGCGGCGCAGGATTACCGCGAGTTGCTGGGCCGTGTCGATGCCGTGAGCGTCGCGGTGCCCACGCCGGAGCATTACGCGCTTGCAAAGGCGCTGATGGAGGCGGGCCTTCACGTCTTCGTCGAGAAGCCGCTGACCGACAGCGTGGAGAGCGCCGGCGCGCTGGCCGATCTCGCGGAGGCCCGCGAACGGGTGCTGCAGGTTGGCCATGTCGAGCGCTACTCCGCAGCCTTTCGCGCGCTGGCCGGCCGCGTTACGCGCCCGCTCTACATCGAAAGCTACCGGATCGCGCCCTGGCGCGAGCGCGGGGTCGAGGTTGACGTGATCCTCGACCTGATGATCCACGACATCGACATCGTGATGGGTCTTGTCGGCGCGCCCGTCACGCAGGTCGAAGCCGTCGGAACGCCGGTGCTGAGCGGGACCACCGATCTGGCGAACGCGCGTGTAGTGTTCGAGTCCGGCTGCGTCGCCAACATCACGGCGAGCCGGGTGAGCTACAAGACCGAGCGCCGCGTCCGCGTGTTCCAACCCCAACAGTATGTGATTTGCGACATGGCCGAGGGGCGCATCTTCCAGTATCAGCTACGCGGCGACCCGGCCGTCGAAGGCCCCGCCGCCATCGCCAGCGATACAGTTGACATCCCGAAGGAAGACAGCCTCGCCAACGAAATCCGGGAGTTCCTCGATTGCGTCGCCACGGGGCGCAAGCCGACGGTGGATGGCCGCGCCGGGTGCGAGGCCGTGCGCGTCGCCGGAATGATCAACGACAGCATTCGCGCGCATCATCGCGCCGCCCTCGCCGCGTCCGGGCGCTGAGCGTAGCCGCGCAAAACAAAGGGCCCGCCCATCGGACGAGCCCTGTCACGCTTCACGATCGACGAAATTTCAAAGCGTCAGCAGCACCAGCACCGTCATCGCCGTGACGAACGCCATGCCCACCTGATTGAACGGCGGCTGCGCCGCCCACCATGCAACGAACTTCATTCCCGCCTCCTCATGGCCATCCAGAAAACCAGCTTGCGTCTACGTTCTGGATATTGTTCGGCCCGGACGCCAGC
This sequence comes from uncultured Hyphomicrobiaceae bacterium, assembly GCA_964474225.1. GTDB lineage: Bacteria > Pseudomonadota > Alphaproteobacteria > Rhizobiales > Rhodomicrobiaceae > Dichotomicrobium. Next base: position 1,532 of record CAYYSM010000083.1, on the reverse strand, counting down.
GGAATGGTTGCATATCTCTTATGCGGGAAAGCATTCATCCGAGGCTCGCGCGTCACTGGCGGTCCAATGGAGGTGTCTTGCAGTCAGGCACAACACCCTGTTTCAGAGGCGGCCAATCGGGTTAAAAAGGATAACGGGTTGCTGGCGCAGGCGTGACCGCCTGTCCCCCGGGAGGTGTCAGTAATCCGAGCGAATCGGCCGGTGACCCGTATCCCCGGCAGGCGGAAAGGCGCGTCAAAAGATGGAACTTCCTTCAAAAGCCAGCGTGGTCATCATAGGTGGCGGCATCGCCGGCTGCTCGGTCGCCTATCACCTGACCAAGCTGGGGTGGACCGACGTGGTACTGCTGGAGCGCAAGCAGCTCACCTCTGGCACGACATGGCACGCGGCCGGCCTCGTCGGGCAGTTACGCGCGTCGGAGAACATGACGCGGCTGGCGAAGTATTCCGCTGACCTCTACACGAAGCTCGAAGCGGAAACCGGCCTCTCCACCGGCATGCGCCAGAACGGCTCGATCACCGTCGCGCTCACCGAAGAGCGAAAGGAAGAGCTCTACCGCCAGGCGACGATGGCGCGCGCCTTCGATGTCGAGGTCAATGAGCTTTCGACCTCCCAGGTCCAGGAGATGTATCCCTACCTCAACATTGCGGAGGTCAAGGGTGCGGTTCATCTGCCCGCCGGCGGACAGTGTGACCCCGCGAATCTCGCCATGGCACTGGCAAAGGGCGCGCGCAACGGCGGGGCCAAAATCTTCGAGAACGTCAAGGTCACGGCCGTGCATAGCCGTGACGAACGGGTGAGTGGCGTTTCGTGGGAACAGGGCGATGCGCGGGGGACCATCGAGACGGACCTGGTCGTCAACTGCGGCGGGATGTGGGGCCGTGATCTCGCGGCGCAGTCCGGCGTCACCCTGCCACTGCACGCTTGTGAGCACTTCTATATCGTGACCGAGGGGATCGACGCGCTTCCCGCGCTACCCGTCCTGCGCGTGCCGGATGAATGCGCCTACTACAAGGAGGACGCCGGCAAGATACTGCTCGGCGCGTTCGAGCCAAAGGCCAAACCGTGGGGCATGGACGGCATTCCCGACGACTTCTGCTTTGATCAACTGCCAGAGGATTTCGCGCATTTCGAGCCGATTTTGGAGATGGCCGTGCAGCGTATGCCCATGCTCGAAACCGTGGGCATCCATACGTTCTTCAACGGCCCGGAGAGTTTCACGCCGGATGACCGTTATTATCTCGGCGAAGCGCCGGAACTGAGGGGGTACTGGGTGGCCGCGGGGTTCAACTCGATCGGCATCGCCTCCTCGGGCGGCGCGGGCTGGGCGCTGGCGCAGTGGATGAATGACGGCCAGCCGCCCTTTGATCTCTGGGAGGTCGATATCCGCCGGGCGCAGCCGTTTCAGAAAAACCGGCGCTACCTGCGAGAGCGCGTGAGCGAGACGCTCGGCCTGCTGTATGCAGATCATTTTCCCTACCGCCAGGTGACGACCTCGCGCGGCGTCCGGCGCTCACCGCTGCATGAGCATC
>CAYYSM010000082.1:0-8827 GCA_964474225.1 uncultured Hyphomicrobiaceae bacterium | reverse complement strand
CCGGGCAACACGACGATGCGGGAGCCGGGACCTGGGCGCTGGCGGGCGCGCGCATTCCTTGAGCCTGCTCGACGGTGCGATGGCCGGCACCTGGCGCGTCACGGCGCATGTCGACCCGGAAGCCCCGGCGATCGGCGAGACGGCGTTTCTTGTGGAAGATTACGTGCCGCAGCGCATGGAGATGGATCTGAGCGCGGGCGATGCGCCGGCCTCTGCCGATGAGCCCGCGCGGATCGCGCTCGAAGGCCGCTATCTTTATGGCGCGCCTGCCGCGGGCCTGCAGGTCGTGGGCGAGGTGCGCCTCGCGCCGACGCGCAGCGTTGACGCGCAGCCCGGCTTCGTCTTCGGGCTGGCCGAGGATGAGGCGACGCCGGTACGCGCGCCACTCGCCGACCTCCCGCGCACGAACGACGAAGGCCGCGCGGAGATCACCGCGCCGCTACCCCCGCTGCCCGAAACCACGCGCCCGCTAAAAGCCGACATCACCCTGCGCCTGCGCGAGCCGGGCGGCCGCGCGATCAGCGAGACGGTGAGCGTGCCCGTTGCGGGCGAGGCCAGCCATGTCGGCATAAAGCCGCTGTTCGATGGCGGCCGCGTGCCACAGAGCGCCGAGGCCGGCTTCGAGATCATCGCGGTCGACGGCGCGGGCCAGCGTGTCGCCTCCGGACCGCTCGAATGGGAGCTGCTGCGCGTCTACCGGCGCTATCAGTGGTACAGCCGCAACGGTCGCTGGGACTATGAGCCGGTGACCTACACCGAGCGCACGGCAAGCGGTACGGTCGAGCCGGGCGCCGAGGGCGCGCCTGCGCGGATCGCCGCGCCGGTTGATCGCGGCCGCTACCGGCTTGAGATCATGCGCGCAAGCGACGGCCCCAGGGCGCTCCCCGTCGCCAGCTACGACTTCACCGCCGGCTGGTACGTCTCCGAGGCCGCCGACTCGCCCGATATCCTCGACCTCGCGCTCGACCGCGAGAGCTATGCGCCGGGCGAGACCATGCAGGTGCGTATCGACCCGCGCATGGCGGGCGAGGCGGTGGTCAGCGTTGTCTCCGACGAGATACTGGCGACGCGCGAAATCGACGTGCCCGCCGAGGGCAGGACCGTCTCCTTCACGGTGCGCGAGGACTGGGGGCCGGGCGCTTATGTCACCGCTTCGCTGTTCCGGCCGATGCAAGAAGACGCCGGGCGGATGCCGAGCCGCGCCGTGGGCGTCGCGCATGTGCCGGTCGATCAGGGCGCGAACACCCTCAGCGTGCGCCTTGATGCGCCCGCGCAGATGCGGCCGCGCCAGACGCTGTCGCTGCCCGTACGGGTCGCTGGCCTCAGCGAGGGGGACACGGCCTATATGACCGTCGCGGCGGTGGATGTCGGCATCCTGAACCTGACCGGCTATGAGCCGCCCAGGCCCGATGAACATTTCCTCGGCCAGCGCCGGCTGGGCATGGAGATCCGCGACCTGTACGGCCGGCTCATCGACGGGATGCAGGGCGCGCGCGGGACGATCCGCACGGGCGGCGACGGTCCCGGCGGTGGCATGGCGATGCAGGGACGCCCGCGCAGCGTCGAGCCCGTGGCGCTTTATTCGGGCATCGTGGAGATCGGCGCGGATGGCAGGGCGGAAGTCAGTTTCGACATCCCGGCTTTCGACGGGACGGTCCGCCTGATGGCCGTCGCCTGGAGCGCGGCGCAGGTCGGTCACGCGGTCTCCGATGTGGTGGTGCGCGATCCCGTGACTGTCCTTGGCACCGCGCCGCATTTCCTCACCATCGGCGACACCTCCCAGCTTCACCTGAGCCTGCACAATGTCGACGGCCCGGCGGGCGAATATACGCTGAGCGCCGAGGCGACCGGCGGCGTCAGCCTGAACGGCGAGGCCGAGCGCACGCTGGACCTGGCGGAAGATGAGCGCATATCGGTGCGCCTGCCGATTAAAGCGGCAGCGCTGGGCGGTTCGCGCCTGCGCGTCACGCTGGAAGGGCCGGAGGGGCTGACCATCGCGCGCGACTACAATTTGCCCGTCCAGCCCGCCGCGCCGGATGTATCGCGCCGCACGGTTCAGACGCTCGCGGCGCGCTCCGGTACCCTGACGGTCAGCGGCGACCTCGCGGCCGATCTGATCTCCGAGACGGTCAAGGTCGCGGTCAATGTCGGGCAGAGCGCGGCGCTCGACGTGCCGGGGCTGCTGCTGGCGCTGGACCGCTTCCCGTATGGCTGCGCCGAGCAGACGGTGAGCCGGGCGCTGCCGCTCCTTTATCTCAACGAACTGGCGGAAAGCGCGGGCGTCGCGGGCGAGGACGGCGCGCAGGCGCGCATCGACACCGCAATCGCGCGGCTGGCGGCGCTGCAGGGCACGAGCGGCGACTTCGGCCTTTGGTCAGCGGGGAGTTACAACACCTGGCTGACCGCCTACGTCACCGACTTCCTGCTGCGCGCGCGCGAAAAGGGCTTTGATGTGCCCGAGCAGGTCATCAGCCCGGCGCTCGACCGGCTGCGCAATACCGTAAGCTATGCCTCGGACTTCAGCGATGGCGGCGACGATCTGGCCTATGCGCTGTATGTGCTGGCGCGGGCCGGACGCGCGGTGATCGGCGATCTGCGCTATTATGCCGACGCTAAGCTTGATGACTTCGCCACCCCACTGGCGCAGGCGCAGATCGGCGGGGCGCTGGCGCTTTACGGCGACACAGAGCGGGCGCGCATGGCGTTCGACGCGGCGCTGGCGCGGTTGAAACCAGCGCAAACGGCGCAGACGCCGGTTCGCTCGGACTTCGGGAGCCGGCTGCGCGACAGCGCCGGGCTGCTGACGCTGGCCGCAGAGACGCGCGTGATGGATGATGCGCTGGGCCGTTTGGCGCAGACAGTAGAGGCCTGGCGCGCGAAAAAGACTGGCACCACCACGCAGGAGAACGCCTGGCTGCTGCTAGCCGCCCATGCGCTAGCGGAAGAAGGCAGCGCGGTAACGCTGGAGGTTGGTGGCGAGACGCGGCAAGGCCCGGTCCAGCGCGTACTGACGGGCGAAGAACTGGCTGCGCAGCCCTTCGTGGTGCGGAACCTCTCGGAGCGCGAGACGCCTGTGTCCTTGTTGGTGACGGGCGCGTCCGCGACGCCGGAGCCGGCGGCGCAATCGGGCCTGATCATTGAGCGTCAGGCTTACACGCTCGACGGCGAGCCGGTGTCGCTGGCGGAGGCGGCGCAGAATGGCCGCTATGTCGTGGTGCTGACCGTGAAGGAAGAGCGTCCGCTGCTCGGGCATCTCGTCGTGGAGGACCGTCTGCCGGCCGGCTTCCAGATCGAGAACCCGCGCCTGGTGCCCGAAAGCGGGCCGGGTGCGCTGCCCTGGCTCAAGACCGAGGGCCGGCCTGCCCATACCGCCTTCCGCGATGATAGCTTCATGGCGGCGTTCGCGCTCACGAACCCGAACCGTCAGCAGCCCGCGACGCTGCGCATGGCCTATACCGTCCGCGCCGTGACGCCCGGCGAATATGTCCGGGGTGGCGCAAAGGTCGAGGACATGTACCGGCCCGAACGCTTCGCGCGCACGGCCCCGGGCGAGGTGCGCGTTGTTGCCCAGGAGTAGCCGTCCATGGCGAAGCGGGGCGCGCTTGCCAGACGCCTGATCTATCTGCTGGCGCCGGCGCTGCTGCTGCCGCTGGCGGCGCTCGCTGGGGTGACTGTCTTCGAGCGCGCGCTCGGCCCCGTCCCGCGCGACAAACTCGGCGAAAACTCCCGTCTCGTTCTCGACCGCGATGGCCGTCTGTTGCGCGCCTTCACCACGGCGGAAGACCGGTGGCGGCTGCCCGTCGCCCTTGAGGATGTTGATCCGCGCTTCATCGACATGCTGATCGCCTATGAGGACAAGCGCTTCCACGACCACGGCGGTGTGGATTTCCGCGCGATGGCGCGGGCGGCCTGGCAGTTCGCGCGCGAGGGCGAGCTGGTCTCCGGCGCTTCGACCATCACCATGCAGCTCGGCCGGTTGCTCGATGACCTTGAAACCGGCTCCTTCACCGACAAGGCCATCCAGATCATCCGCGCGCGCCAACTGGAGCGACGGATGTCGAAGCGCGACATCCTCGAAGCCTATCTGACGCTCGCGCCCTATGGCGGGAACATCGAGGGTGTGCGCGCGGCGAGCCTGGCCTATTTCGGCAAGGAGCCGGCGCGGCTGGCGCTTCATGAGGCGGCGCTGCTGGTGGCGCTGCCGCAGTCGCCGGAGACGCGCCGGCCGGACCGCTATCTGCAGACCGCGCGACGTGCGCGCGACCGCGTGCTGGACCGGATGGCGCAGGCGGGCGTCATCACGCAAGCGCAGGCGCGCTGGGCGAAAAGCCAGCCGGTGCCCGATGCGCGCCAGCGCTTCCCGATGCTGGCGGCGCATTTGAGCGAGCGGATGCTTGCGCGCTACCCGGGGCGCGACGTCCTTCGCCTCACGCTGGACCAAACGCTGCAGGCGGGCGTTCAGCGCGCGGTGGCGCAGGCCGCGCAGCGGCTCGGCTCGAAGATTTCCGCGGCGGCGCTCGTGGTCGATCACGCCACAGGAGAGGTTCTCGCCCATGTCGGCTCGCCTGGCTATCTCGACAGCGCGCGGCGCGGGGCGATCGACATGACGCAGGCGGTGCGCTCGCCCGGCTCGGCGCTCAAGCCGTTCATCTACGGGCTGGCCTTCGAGGCGGGACTGGCGCATCCGCAGACGCTGATCGAGGACCGGCCGACGCGCTTTTCGCGCTATGCGCCGCGCAATTTCGACAGCGATTACAAGGGCACCGTGACCGTCGCAGAGGCGTTGCAGCTTTCGTTGAACGTGCCTGCGGTGAAAATGCTGGCGGCGGTCGGCCCGGCACGGCTGGCGGCGCGGCTGCGCCATGCGGGCTTTTCGATGTCAGTGCCGCGCAATCTGGCGATCGCGCTGGGCGGGATCGGCTTGCGGTTGGAGGAGCTGGCGGCGCTCTATACCGGGGTCGCGCGCGGGGGCGAGCCGGTGGGCTTGCGCTATCTGACGGAGCCGGTGGCGGGTGAGCGCGCGCACGCGGCGCTGCTGTCGCCGGTTGCCGCCTGGTACGTCGCGGACATCCTGCGGGGTGCGCCGCCGCCGCGCCATGCCAAGGGCGGGCGCATCGCCTTCAAGACCGGCACATCCTACGGCCACCGCGATGCCTGGTCGGCGGGCTTTCGCGGGCGCTACACGGTCGCGGTCTGGGTCGGGCGCGCGGATGGCACGGCCACGCCGGGGTTGACGGGACGCGGGGCCGCCGCGCCGCTTCTGTTCGACATTTTCGCCATGCTGGATGGCGCGGAGACGGCCGTGGAGCCGCCGCGGGGCGCGCTGAGCGCCAAGACGAGCGCGTTGCCCATGCGCCTGCGCTATTTCGATGCGCGGCTGCGCAAGGCCGCGGCGGGGCGCAATGTGTCCGCGCCGCCGGTGCGCATCGCCTTCCCGCCGGATGGCGCGGAGCTGGCCATGCAGAAACTCCCCTCGGGCGCGACCGCGCCGCTGCCGTTCAAGGCCGAAGGCGGCGCGCTGCCGCTGACCTGGCTGGTGGAAGGCCGGCCGGTCGAAGGCCGAGCGGGCCGGCGGCAACTCCTGTGGGAGCCGGATGGACGCGGCTTCGTCGAGATCGTCGTGGTGGATGCGAAAGGGCGGCGCGACCGCGTTCAGGCGCGCATCCGCTAATCCGGCGCATGGCGAGCGAGATGTCCGAGCACGAGCGGGTTGACCTGCTCGGGATGGGTCAGCGGGCTCATATGCCCGGCGCGGCGCACGGTGCGCAGTTCCACATTCGGCAGGGTCTTCATCAGGATGTCGATCACGGCCTTGGCCGGGGCGCGGGTGCGTGCACCCATGATGAGCCGCGTCGGTGCTTCGATGGCGCGGTAGTCCGCGAGATCGCCCTCCATCTGCTCAAGCAGCGCAAACTCCTTGGCAACCTTTTCCATGGTGGCCAGCACGCCCTGCCTCAGCCGCGCCGGGGCCAGCCACCAGCGCCAGCGCCCCATCCAGAAGCCCATGTAATGCGCCGCGGCCAGCCTGAGCCGTCCGGCCTCCATCGCCGCGCGCACGCGCGCCGCCACCTGCAAAATCTCTTCGTGCTCCGCCGCGCGCCCGCCGGGCCTGAGCAGGTGAAACGACACCGGCTCGACCAGCGTCAGGCTCGCCACCTTGGGCCCGAGGATCTGCGCCGCCTCCAGCGACAGCATCGCCCCGTAGGAGTGCCCGACGAGATGCACCGGCGCGCCCGCAAGCGCCGCCAGCTCGGTGATGAGCGCGACCTCGGTTTCCGGCTCCAGCGGGCGGTGGGCCGGCCAGCGATCGGACGCGCCGTAACCGATCAGATCGGGCGCGAACACCTCGTAGCGCCGTTCAAGCTGTTTGATGAGCGGGCGCAGCGCCTTGTGCGAGGCGCTGGAGCAGTGCGCGACGATGACCTGCGCGCCCGTGCCGCCGTGGTAATAGGCCGCGGTGAAGCCCCGGACATCGAGGCTTTCCAGTCCGTCGCGGCGGCTCGCGATCGCGGTGTCCATCACGCGGCGGATTTAGCCTTCGGCGGTTTCTTCAGCCCGCCCATGCGGCAGATCTTGTCCCATGCGTCTGGCTCGACCGGCTGCACCGACAGGCGCGACTGCTTGATAAGCGCCATCTCTGAAAGCTCTGGTTCGGCCTTGATCTGCGCCAGCGTCACCGGCTCGGGCATCGCCTCGCGCGCGGCGACGTCCACGCACATCCATTGGCCTTCCGGGTCGGTGCTGTCAGGGTGGGCCTCGGCCACCACCTCGACGATACCGACGATGCGCTTTTCATTGACCGAATGATAGAAGAAGCCCAGATCGCCTCTCTTCATGGCCAGCATCTGGTTCTTGGCCTGGTGATTGCGCACGCCGTCCCATTCGCCTTCGGTTTCGCCTGCGGCGACCTGATCGTCCCAGGACCATGTGCCGGGTTCAGACTTGAACAGCCAATAAGCCATGTCGCGGCGACCTCCAACTAACCAGTTGGCCCCGGAGGACGGCGCGTTCAGGCATCCTCCAGCAGGGCGGCGCCGAGTATTGCGCCGGATGCCGAGTCTTGCAAGATCACCGCGCAGCGATCCGCATCTCCGGTCATGAATTCGTCGTGCGGCAGAGCGATGCTCTGCGGCTCGCCCCGCCAGGTGCCCACCAGCTTAGGCCCGCGCGAGACGTTGTGATAGGTGATGGTCTTGCCGCGATTTTCGCCGCTCTTGATCTTCTCGGTATGAGCGGAGAGCAGCGGAATGAAGAGGATGTCGGCCGGACCAGCGCCTGCCGCCCCGCCGATGCGCAGCCTGAGGGTCTTGCCGTCCGCGTTAATCTCGACGGGCACGCGCGCGCCATCCTCCTGCGCGGCGCGAATGGCGGCTTCGACCGCGTCGACCCGGCTCCCGATGACGCCGATATGGCCGTTGACCACGATCTGCGGGGTGTAGACGTTCGGGCGGTCCAGATGGCTGGCATATCGCCGCTGGCGCTCGCTGTGTTCCGTGAGGCCCAGCGTGTCTTCCCAGTCGAGATGGTCCCAGTAATCGACGGGCAGCGACATGGCGATGACGCCGTCGCGCGCGGCCAGTTCACCGAGGAGCCGATCGGCCGGTGGGCAGGACGAACAGGCCTGACTGGTGAATAGCTCGACAACCACCGGGCCGGCAGCGTCTTCCCCCTTTGCCGGAGATGTACCCACCATGACAGCGACGGCCAGAAGGCTCAGGACACATAACACAATTGCGCGGGTCGCCATTGCGGCCATTCGGGTCGATCCTCTCGCGTTGCGCGGCGCGCGCCGCAAATCGGCAAGCATGATCGCGCAGTATCCGCCGGGCGTCACCTCAAAGCCAATCACGACCGGGTGAGCGCCCGGCGAACCGACTCAGGCCGCCAGCCGGCGCAGGACGTAGTGCAGGATGCCGCCGTTGCGGTAGTAGGTCATCTCGTCCTCGGTGTCGATCCGGCAGATGAGCGGCAGTTCCTTCACCGCGCCATCCTCGAAGGTCACCTCGGCGGTCAGCCTCGCGCCGGGCTTCAGGTCGTTGAGGCCCCGGATGGTCACGGTCTCCTTGCCGGTGATGCCCGCGGTCTCCCAGGTCTGGCCCTGATCGAACACCAGCGGCAGCACGCCCATGCCGATCAAGTTGGAACGGTGGATGCGCTCGAAGGATTCGGCGATGACGGCCTGAACGCCCAGAAGCCGCGTGCCCTTGGCCGCCCAGTCGCGGCTGGAGCCGGTGCCGTATTCCTTGCCGGCGAAAACGACCAGCGGCACGCCATCTTCGGCATAGCGCATCGCCGCGTCATAGATCGGCATCTGCTCAGCCGATGGGTGATGGATCGTGTAGCCACCCTCAACGCCTGGCACCATCTGGTTCTTGATGCGAATGTTCCCGAAGGTGCCGCGCATCATCACTTCGTGGTTGCCGCGCCGCGCGCCAAACGAGTTGAAATCGCGGTGCTCGACGCCGCGACCGATGAGGTATTCCCCGGCGGGGGAGGAGCGTGGGATGGCGCCCGCGGGGCTGATATGGTCGGTGGTAATGGAATCGCCGAACAATCCGAGGATGCGCGCGCCTTCGATGTCGGTGACCGGCTTGGGCTCGGCCGCCATGCCGTCGAAGAACGGCGGGCGCTGGACGTAGGTGGATTCGTCGCTCCAGTCATAGGTGACGGTCACCTCGGCCGCGCTCAGGGCCCGCCAGTGCTCATCGCCCTTGAACACGTCGGCATAGCGGGTCTTGAACATCTCCGGGGTGATCGTCGTGCGCACGATCTCGGCGATCTCCTTGGTGGAGGGCCAGATATCCTTGAGGTAGACCGGCTCGCCTGC
>CAYYSM010000081.1:0-8861 GCA_964474225.1 uncultured Hyphomicrobiaceae bacterium | reverse complement strand
TCTTTGAGACCTCGTCACTTGCACACACGCGTTATCCGGCATACGCCCGCGAGAAGGACCGCCGCCCTCACTCCGAGGCCAAGGCCGGCCGTCCCGCATTCATGTGGGAAACCGGCGAGACCATCGTCATGCGTGGTTACGTGCCCCCAGTGACCCGCGCCCCCGCCACGGTCGGTCCTTGATCCGCCTTGTCGATAACGGGGCGCACCTTAGCGGGAAGCGGCGCGCCTGTCATGGGTTAACTTGGATCAACAGGTGCAATTTTTTAACGATTCCTCGCAGGTGTTGCGAAACAATCGGACGTTGCGGGGGCGCCGGTTTTCTCCTGCGGCTACAATGACTTGACGGCTTCGAGCACCGCCTCGGCGTGACCGGGCACCTTCACCTTGCGCCAGACCTTGGCGATCTTGCCGTCCTGGTCGATCACGAAGGTCGAGCGTTCCACGCCCATGTAGGTCTTGCCATACATCTTCTTCTCGCCCCAGACGCCATAGGCCTGGATGACCTCTTTCTCCTCGTCAGAGGCGAGCGTGACGGTCAACTCGTGCTTGGCCTTGAACTTGTCGTGTGATTTCACCGGATCGGGCGAAACCCCGATGATTTCCGCGCCGGCTGCGGCGAACTCATCCGCGAGCGCCGTGAAATTGACCGCCTCCTTCGTGCAGCCGGATGTATCGTCCTTCGGATAGAAATAGAGGACGACCGGCTTGCCCTTGAACTCGTCCAGACTGACTGTGCCGCCGCCGTCGCGCGGCAGCTCGAAACCGGGGGCGACATCACCTTCAGAGACCATCGCAATGCCTTCCTTTTGACGTTTTTTGCCCTTGAAACAATTTGACAACTTTCGTGATGAAAGCTGCCGGTTTGACAAAGCCTATTCGGCGCATCGGCGCAAGCCTCAAGCGCTCGGCAGCAACAATTCGTCACCCGTCGCAGGGCACGGGCGGGACCACGGCATCACCACTTTGGGCGCGCAATGAACGACGAGCACAGGCATGGGCGGTTCCGGCGGGCCATGAGCGCCTGCAAGGACTTGGCCGCCCCGGCCGGACGTCAGCTTGCCCGCATCGATGAGAAAACCCGTGCGCTGGCGCTTCGCGTGCCGGAGCCGGCGCGGATGCGCATTGGCCAAGCTTGCAAGCGCTGCGGGCGGCTTTCGCTTGAGGTCGTCACAGGGCTGATCGTGGTCGGCGCGGTGGCGCTCGCGCTGGTCTATGGCCGGCTGAGCCAGGGGCCGGTGTCGATGGCCTTTCTCGTCGAGCCGGTGGAGAAATCTGTGAACGGCCAGTTGCGCGGCCCGAGCATCGACATCGAGGATGCGGTCGTGAGACTGTCCGAAGGTGGCGGTATCGAGTTCCGGCTCAAGACCGTGCGGCTGTACGATCAAGGCGGCGTGGTCGTGGCCGAAGCGCCCTTCGCCTCGGTGGGCTTGAGCGCGCGGGCGTTGCTCACCGGGCGGCTGGCGGCGGGCAGCGTCGATCTGATCGGCCCGCGCGTGCTGCTGCACGTCAAAGAGAACGACGGGATCGCGCTCACGGTCGATGCGCAGTCAGGCGCGGCCCCGCCAGTGCGCAAGGCTCCGGCAACTGTGACGACCGGCGAACCGCAAGTGCAAGACAACCGCGCAATCGCGCTGGTGCCGGCCATCAACCAGCTTTTCAACGATCTCGGCGCGGGCGAAGGCAGCTCCTCGTATCTCAGCAGCTTCGGCATCCGCGACGCGGAATTCTTCGTCGCCCGGCCCGACCGCGTCACCCGGTGGCAGGTCCGCGAATTCGAGGTGGATCTGGAGCGGCGCGACCGCCAGAGCGTGCTCACCGGACGCGCCAGCGTTGGCAGCGATGCCCGCGCCTGGGACATGACCTTCGAGGTGGCGCAACTTGACGGTTACGACAATCTGTCACTTGGCCTGCGCGTCGAAGACCTGGTCCCGCGCGAACTGGGCACGGAATTCGCCATGCTCTCGGACCTGCGCAGCCTCGACCTGCCTGTCACAGCCGCGCTCAGCGCCGAGATGGCGGGCGACGGCCGGATCACGGCGGCGAGTGGGGAACTCGCGCTGGGTAGCGGGCTCATTTATGCGCCGTGGAACGAAAAGGAGCCGGCCGGCATCGACAGCGGCAACCTGCGCTTCACTTATTCCGAGGACGCCGGACGCTTTGAGTTGAAGCCCTCCACGCTGCGCTGGGGCGAAAGCCACATGACTCTGGTCGGCGACATCGCCGCCGCCCCAGGCAGCCGGACCGACGCGGCATGGGACTGGACCTATCGCTTCAGCACCACCGAGATTGCTCTGGCCGCCGAGCAATTCGGCCTGCCGGCGATCCCGGTGGACGGCATCGTTGCGAACGGCCATATCTTCAATGGCGGTGAACGCATTGCGCTTGAGCGATTCCGGGTTCAGGCCGCCGATGCCTTCATTGATCTGAACGGCGAGATCGTCGATGCGCCAGGCTCGCCGGCAGTGCGCATGGCTGGCGAGATCAGCGCGATGCCGGTGGCGTTCCTCAAACTGATCTGGCCCAAATTCGTCGCGCCCGGCGCACGCGAATGGATTGGCGAATCGGTCAGCGGCGGACGCATCACGGGCGGCCGCATCGACATCGACATCCCGGGTGGCATCCTCCACAAGCTGGAAGCGGACGGCGATCTGCCGAGCCAGAGCGTCGATGTGCGCTTCGGCACGGACGATCTGGTGATCTCCTACATTGACGGCATGCCCGAAATCCAGACCGGACCGGGTACCGCGATGCTGCGCGGGCGGCGCTTCGTCTTCAATGTGCCGGATGGCGCGATCGCCCTGCCAGGCCGCGCGCCCGTGGCGCTGGAAAACGCGCAGTTCGTGATCGGCGACCTGCGCCCGCGCGTGCCCGAGGCCGAACTCAACTTCCGCATCTCGGCGGAGGCGGGCGCGGCCTATGATCTGCTCAATCATGATCCGCTCAACTATGCCGGCGCAGTGGGCCTGGAGCCCGAGGGCTTGAGCGGACGACTCGCGGGTGCGTTCGGGTTGGACATCCCGCTGCTCAAGGACCTCGACTTCGAGGATATGGGAATACGCGGGCGCGCGACTTTGGAAGACCCGACCGCATCGGGCTTCGCCAAGGACCTGGCCGTCAACGGCGGCGAAGTGGTCTTCGACGTTAACGAGAAGGCGCTGAACGCCAAGGGCGATGTGCTGGTCAACGGCGTGCCGGTGAACGTCGACTGGCACCGCATCTTCGGCGCGCCTGACCGTCTGCAGCCGGGGCTGCGCCTGCACGCCGCGCTGGACGGGCAGGACCGCGAGGACCTGGGCCTCGACATCAATCACGTGGTGCGCGGAACGGTGCCGCTTTGGCTCACGATCAAGCATGACGACAACCGGCACCGCATGCGCGTCGAGGCTGACCTGACCAACGCCGAAGTGTTCTTCATCAACGTCGCCTCCCGCAAGCCGCAGGGCGAGAGCGCCACGCTGACCTTCGACGTCGCGGAGGACGAGACCGGCCGCACGGTGCTCAACGATGTGCGCATGGTGGGCGACGAAATCGCCATGTCTGGCACGGTCACCATCGGCGAGGATGGGCTGCCGCGCAGCTTCGACTTCCCGACCTTCTCGCCGACCCTGCTCACGCGGCTTCAGATTTCCGGCGTGCGCGATGACCAGAATGTCTGGCGCGTTCAAGCCACCGGAGACAGCTACGACGGGCGGGAGTTTTTCCGCTCGCTGTTCTCCCGAGGCAAGCTCGCCGAGGACCAGCCCGAACGGCCCGAGCGCGAGTGGGGCTTGGACATCACGGCCAAAATCAGCACCGTGATCGGCCACAACGACACGACGGTCACGAACCTGATAGCGCATGTGCGCAAGGATGCCGGGGAGCTGACCAAGCTGAGCGTCAATGGCCGGCTCGCCGGCGAGGCTCCGCTGGCCGTGCGCCTGCGCAACACGGAGGGCGAGCCGCGGGTTCTGCTGGCCGAGGCCACCGACGCGGGCGCCGCGTTCCGGCTCGTCGGTCTGTATAAGCGCGTGGCCGGCGGTGAGATGTCGCTGCGCGTCAACCTCGACGGGCTGGGCGAAGCCGACCGCATCGGCACGCTTTATGCATGGAATTTCAAGGTGCTGGGCGACGAGGTCGTGGACCAGGTGCTGTTCGGCAATGGCAACGGCATTGCCGTCCCGCGGGATCAGCAGGGACAAACCGTCAAGCGGCGCACCCAGATCGACTTCAACATCATGCGCGTCCCCTTCTCGGTCGGGAGCGGGAAGTTCATCCTGCGCGACGCCATTATCAACGGCCCGCTGCTCGGCGCGACGATCCGCGGCCGGCTCGATCTCAAGCGCAACCGCATTCAACTCTCCGGGACCTATGTGCCGATCTACGGGCTGAACGCGGCGATCAGCTCGGTCCCCATCCTCGGTGATCTGCTGACCGGGCGCACCGGCGAAGGCATTTTCGGCATGACCTATGCCGTGCGCGGGGCGATGGACAACCCGCAGGTTCTTGTGAACCCGGTCTCCGCGGTGGCCCCGGGCTTCCTGCGGCAGATCTTCGAGTTCGATCAGACGCCGCCGCGCATCCTCTCCGAGCAGTCCTCGAACACCGCCGCGCGCACCGGCGCTTTGCCCTCGCTCACCCGCTGAGGCCGGCCTCGGTTGCCAGCCAAGGGCGTTCTGGTATGCTCTTTGCAAGAGATTGATGCACGGTGCGGGCCTTACAGCGGCCGCGCGCGACCACCCCACCCGAGAAGCAGCGAGCGTTACCCCTTTACATGTGCGGCATTTGCGGAGAAGTCACTTTCGACGGCACGCCCGCCGATCTATCGACCCTCGACAAGATGGCGACCTGCATGGCCCCGCGCGGACCGGACGGCAGCGGCGCAGTTGCGTTCGGCCATGCCGGGCTGGCGCACCGCCGCCTGAAGATCATCGACTTGAGCGAGCATGCGCGCCAGCCGATGGTGGACTCCCAGCTCGGCCTCAGCATCGCCTTCAACGGCTGCATCTACAATTACGAGGCGCTCCGCGACGAGTTGATCGCGCTGGGCTATGCGTTCTTTTCGCACAGCGACACGGAAGTCATCGTCAAGGCCTTCGCCGCCTGGGGGCCAGACTGCGTGAAGCGGTTCAACGGCATGTTCGCCTTCGCGATCCACGAGCGCGACAGCGGCCGGCTCTTCCTCGCGCGCGACCGGCTGGGCATCAAGCCGCTTTATTTCTCCGAAGCGCGTAGCGGCCGCGCGCTGCGCTTTGCCTCGACGCTGCCCGCGCTGCTCGCGCCTGGCGATGTCGACACAAGCATCGATCCGGTCGCCCTGCACCACTACATGACTTTCCACGCAGTGGTGCCGCCGCCTTTCACCATGGTGCGTGGCATCCGCAAGCTGCCGCCCGCCACGATCGCGATCATCGAGCCGGATGGGACGCGCAACGACCATGTCTACTGGGCGCCGACCTTCCAGCGCGAGGCCCGCGACGCCGACATGCCGTCCTCGGCGTGGCGCGACCTGGTGCACGAAACGCTGCGCGCGGCGGTCAAGCGCCGCATGGTGGCCGATGTGCCGGTCGGCGTCCTGCTTTCCGGCGGCGTGGATTCCAGCCTGATCGTCGCGCTTCTGGCCGAGGCCGGGCAAACCGATCTCAAGACCTTCTCCATCGGCTTCGAGACCATCGGCGGTGAAGAAGGCAACGAGTTCCGCTATTCCGACCTGGTCGCCGAGCGCTATGGCACGGAGCACTACAAGATCCAGGCGACCAGCGACCGGCTCATCCGCGCCCTGCCCAAGGTCATAGGCGCGATGTCCGAGCCGATGGTCAGCCACGACAATGTCGGCTTCTTCCTGCTGTCCGAGGAAGTCTCGCAGCACGTCAAGGTCGTTCAGTCCGGCCAGGGCGCTGACGAAATCTTCGGCGGCTATCACTGGTACCAGGCGCTGGCGAGCAGCAACGATCCCGTCTCCGACTACGCCGCGGCGTTCTTCGACCGCGACCACGCGGACTACAGTCAGCTTATCAACCCCGACCTCGTCGACGGCGACTACAGCCGCGACTTCGTCAGCGCCCATTTCGACCTGCCCGGCGCGGACACGCCGGTGGACCGCGGCTTGCGCATCGACACGATGGTCATGCTCGCCGATGACCCAGTGAAGCGCGTCGACAACATGACGATGGCCTGGGGGCTGGAGGCGCGGGTGCCGTTCCTCGATCACAAGGTGGTGGAGCTGGCCGCGCGCATCCCGCCGGATGAAAAGCTCAAAGACGGCGGCAAGGGCGTGCTCAAGGATGTCGCGCGCACGGTCCTGCCCAGCGAAGTGATCGACCGGCCCAAGGGCTATTTCCCGGTTCCCGCGCTGAAATACATCCAGGGGCCGGTTTATGATATGGTGCGGGACCTGATGCACTCGCAGAAGGCGCGCGAGCGCGGCCTGTTCCAACAAGCCTATGTGGACAAGCTGCTCGACAACCCGGCCGAACACATTACCTCGCTCGGCGGCTCGAAGACCTGGCAGGTCGCGCTGCTGGAGTGGTGGCTGCAGGAACACGGCATTTGAGATTGTCGCGTTTGATTAACCCGTATCCGACAAGCGAAAGGCAGGCGCATGGGGGACCGTGACAAGCGCGTCAGCCCCGAGGACCTCGCCGAGATGGCCTCGCTGAAACACTGGGGCGCGCGGCCGCAGGAGGCCCAGTCGCAG
The DNA here is from genome assembly GCA_964474225.1 of uncultured Hyphomicrobiaceae bacterium. Classification (GTDB taxonomy): domain Bacteria; phylum Pseudomonadota; class Alphaproteobacteria; order Rhizobiales; family Rhodomicrobiaceae; genus Dichotomicrobium. The sequence continues at coordinate 2,186 of CAYYSM010000081.1, read as the reverse complement.
CGGATGACGCCCAACGCCATCGTCGACTGCGGCTGGGGCCGCCTGATCTTCGGCCAGACCTTCGCTGACCTGGATGAACTCGCCAAATCGCTGCGCGAGGAGACCGAAGGGCAGCGCGACGTCGCCTTCTATGTGCGCGATCCGCATGTCGTGCTGTCGAGCGCGCCGCAGGAGTTGTTTCTCGACCCGTCGCATACCTTCCGGCTCTACCTCGGCAACCTCAAGGACGAAACGTCCAGCCCGCCCGGCTTCCGCATCCGCCCGGCGCGACCGGACGATGCCGATGCGATCAATGTCATCTACCAGTCCCACGGCATGGTCACGCTGCATCGTGGTTTCCTCGACGAAATGGATGGCGACAACCCCGTCAGCGTGCTTGTCGCAGATGATCCGAACACGGGCGATGTCCTCGGCGTGGTTATGGGCGTGGACCATGTCGCGGCCTTCGGCGATCCGGACAACGGCTCAAGCCTCTGGGCGCTCGGCGTCGACATGCAGGCGCCCCACCCCGGTGTCGGCCGCAAGCTGGTGGAGGCGCTGGCGAACCACTTCCGGCAGGCAGGGCGCAGCTTCATGGACCTTTCGGTCATGTACGACAACGAGGAGGCGATTCAGCTTTACCGCAAGCTTGGCTTCGAGCAAATCCCGGTCTACTGCATCAAGCGCAAGAACCCGATCAACGAGCGCCTGTTCATGGGCCCGGCGCCCGAAGAACAGCTCAACATCTACGCCCGCATCATCGTCGACGAGGCGCGCCGGCGCGGCATCGCGGTGGAGATCGAGGACGCGGCAGCCGGGCTGTTTCATCTGTCCTTCGGCGGCCGGTCAATCGCCTGCCGCGAGTCCTTGAGCGACATGACCAGCGCGGTCGCCATGAGCCGGTGCATGGACAAGGCGCTGACCCAGCGGCTGCTGCGCCGCGGCGGGCTGAAGGTGCCGGAGCAGATCAAGGTCGACAGCGACGATGAGGCGATCAATTTCCTGAGCCGTCATGGCCGCGTGGTGGTCAAGCCGGCCGAGGGGGAACAGGGGCGCGGCGTGTTCGTGGATCTGACCAGTCCCGATGATGTGCTCGCCGCCGTCGGCGCCGCCCGCTCGCTCTGCGAGACCGTGCTGATGGAACAGTTCATCACCGGCATGGACCTGCGGATCATTGTCATCGACCGGCAGGTCATCGCCGCGGCCATCCGCAAACCCGCCGCTATCATGGGCAACGGCGTGCACACCATTGCTCAGTTGATCGAGAAGCAGTCGCGCCGGCGCGCGGCCGCCACTGGCGGGGAAAGCCGCATCCCCGTTGACGACGAAACGCGCCGCGCCGTCTCCGGGGCGGGCTACGAGATGGATTCGGTCTTGCCCGAGGGCGAAGAGCTGATTGTGCGCAAGACCGCGAACCTGCACACAGGCGGCACGATTCACGACGTCACGCGGGACCTCCACCCCGACCTGGCCGACGCCGCATTGACCGCCTCCGACATTCTCGATATGCCGGTCGTCGGGCTGGACTTCATCGTGCCTTCGACGTCCGAGTCGGCCTATTTCGTTATCGAGGCGAACGAGCGCCCCGGCCTCGCCAACCACGAACCGCAACCGACCGCCGAGAGCTTCATCGACTTCCTGTTCCCGCAGACCGTAACGAGAGACAGAGCCGCCCGCTCATGAGCCGCATCCGCGACCTGAAAATGGATACCGGGTATTTGCTGAGCACGCTGAAAACCCTGCTCAACATCCCGAGTCCGACAGGCATGACGGATCTCGCTGTCGGCTTCGTATGCAGCGAGCTGGCGAAGCTCGACATCCCCTACGAGTTGACGCGGCGCGGCGCGATCCGCGCCAATCTGCCGGGTGAGCGAAAGTCGCCGGACCGCTCGGTGTCCACGCATCTCGACACGCTCGGCGCGATCGTCAAGCGCATCAAGCCCTCCGGCCGGCTGGAGATTTCACCTGTGGGGCACTGGTCCGCACGCTTTGCCGAGGGCGCGCGCGTGACCGTGTTCATGGATGAAGCGCGCAAGGTGCGCGGGACGATCCTGCCGCTCAAGGCATCGGGCCACACCTACGGGGACGAGGTCGACGAGCTGCCGATCTCCTGGTCGAATGTCGAAGTGCGGCTCGACGAGCGCATCGAGAATGCGCAGGACACAATGGCGCTGGGCGTCAATGTCGGCGACATCATCGCCATCGAC
>CAYYSM010000080.1:0-8868 GCA_964474225.1 uncultured Hyphomicrobiaceae bacterium | reverse complement strand
GCAGGGCCACAATGAAAGAACGAGATACCATCACGGGGACAAACCCTTAAGCAGTGGAACGGAAGCGGGGCCGCCACGAGGGCGACCCCTTCCCTGGCAACACCCCGCTGCAAGCTACCAGGTAAGCTGCGCACCGACGCGGCCGCCGACCGTATCTTTGTCGAGGCCGAAGCCGACGCCGCCAGCGATGGCGAGCCGATCTCCCCCGCCCAGGAGGTCATGGGCGAGAACGCCGGTTGCGGCGATGCCGATCGCGTTCGAGCTGTCGAAGCCGCCCCAGTTGACGGCCATGCCGAAGGTCTCATTGCCGACGAGGTCCGGGTTCTGCAGGGCCAGCGCGATGGCGACGCCCTCGGAGTTTTCGTCGATGCGGTCACGCACGCCCGGCGCCAGCTTGTCCCAGGTGACGGCGTCGTCGGCGATCTTGGCCGTGGTCACCGCGCCGTCGGCGATCTTTTCGGTCGTCACTGCCAAGTCTTCGATCTTGGCTGTGGTCACCGCGCCATCCTGGATCGCGGCAGTATCGACTGCATCGTCCGCAAGTTCAGACGCACCGACCGCATCAGCAGCAATCTCATCGCTATAAACAGCGTCAGTAGCGATCTCGTCGCTGCCGACCGAGTCGGTGCCAAGGTCATCGCTCGTAATCGTACCGTCGACTATATCGCTGCTCGTGATCGCGTCGGTACAGTCTACATCAACCGTCGCTGTTCCGGGTCCGCTGAGCGCGCTATTCAGGCCGTCGATATCCACGACGTCTGTCCCATCTACATCAAGCGCACACTGCGCCGCCGCCTCATTCGGCGTAGCGACCATCCCGAAACCGAGCGCAACCGCCGCGGCAGCCGCCAGCGCCAAGGCCCTCTTACTGCAAAACCATCCCGAGAACGCCATTTCACATCTCCTGTTTTCGGGCGCGCCATGTGACGCGCGCGTTTGCAAACCATCTGCCGATCGCACGGCGGGTTCTGGCTCCCTGCGGAAAGACTTTCGCCCCGCCGTCGAGGAGCTCCGCTATGCCCGCACAGGTTGTGTTTTACGATAATGCACTCTTTTGGGGAAGTCAGAAAGCCCATGCAATCAGGGCGTGTGACGCTCGCACAAACCAATTAGGCGCGTTTTGGCGATATATGTGATTTTTCAGCCACGCGTTGCCGCCGTGTGAACGGAACCGGGCGTGCGCGGCAACACCGCCCCGGGGCGCGCTATTCTGCACAGCGGGTCGTGGTGGGCCGTACAGCCGGGGTCGAAATGATAAAGGGGCCGCCACGCGGGCGACCCCTTCCCCCGGTACACCCCGCCCGGAGATGGTGGGATTCATCTCGGATCGAGGCGGCCGCCTGGCATACTCCGGCCAAGGTCGAAAACCGCCGGCGTAAACGTTGCACTCGACATCTGGCCGGCTGCGCGACCGGAAGGTTCCGGCCCCGCAGCACCAGCGGCAGCCACTGTTCTATAACGGATCACGTTAAAAGGCAAGGGGAGAGTTGTTGCAATTCATGCGTGTAGGGACCGCACAAATGTGTTAGGGGGCGAATTGTGTCGTCGCGGCCACAACAAGGTGCGCTGGAGGGCGCGGGCCGGCGCACCGGCCCGCCGCGCATCCTACAACGCGACCTCGCCGCCGATCTCCGGCACGACCACATTGTGTCCCTCCATCTCGGCCTGGAACTTTGACGGATCGGGATCGATGATCGGGAAGGTGCCGTAGTGGATCGGCACGATGGCGCGGAAATTGAAATAGCGCTTGCAGGCCATCGCCGCGGTTTTCGCACCCATCGTGAAGCGGTCGCCGATCGGCACGAGGCCGACCGTCGGCGCGAACACCTCGTTGATCAGCGCCATATCGCCGAAGATCTCCGTATCGCCCATGTGATAGATGCTCTCGCCCTCCGCGCGGATGACAACGCCGCAGGCCGCGCCGAGATAGACCGGCTTGCCGTCGATCATGGTTGCGGAGGAGTGGAAAGCCTTGACGAAGGACACATCGAAACCATCCTGCGCCAGCGTGCCGCCGGGGTTGGCCGGGTCGATGTTCTCGATGCCCTTCGCGTTCATGTAGAGCGCCAGTTCGTAAACCGCGATCAGCTTCGCGCCGGTCTTCTGGCAGATGTCGAAGGCGTCGCCTGTGTGGTCATCATGGCCGTGGGTCAGCACGACATGCGTGCAGCCCTGTGCGGCGTCGTCCACCGAGCCGGTGAACTTCTCGTTGCCGGAGAGAAACGGGTCGATGAGGATGACGCTGGAGCCGGTTTCCAGCCGGAATGCGGAATGTCCAAGCCAGGTGAGTTTCATGGGTGGCCTCCTTTCGCGTGTTTGGCCGGTTGCGCGAGGATCGCTGCGCGGCGCAGTATAAGAGGCATATGTGACGCCTCAACATGCGAGGGGCGCACGGAGACGCTCCCATGTCCAGCGCCAACGCCAATACCAATGCCATGACCGTTGAGGCGTTCCACGCCGCCTTTCCCGCCGGCGCGCCGCTGATCGGGCTTGATCTCGGCACCAAGACCATCGGCGTAGCGGTCTCGGACGTGAACCGCAGCGTCGCCTCTTCGCTGGAAACCATCAAGCGCACGAAGTTCCGCGACGATCTCGCCCGGCTGAACGACATCATCGAACGCTATGGCGTGGCCGGGATCGTCATCGGCCTGCCGCTCAACATGGACGGATCGGAAGGACCGCGCGCCCAGTCGGCTCGCGCCTATGCCCGCAACCTGGAAGCGGCGACGGGTTTGCCCGTCCTGCTCTGGGACGAGCGCCTGTCAACGGTCGCGGCCGAGCGCGCGCTGCTCGCCGCGGACACGTCGCGCAAACGCCGCGCCGAAACGATCGACAAGGTCGCCGCCGCCTACATCCTCCAGGGCGCGCTCGACCGGCTGCGGAATCTCTGAGTGCGGAAGCTGCTATGCACTCAAGGGGTTGGCGCGCTGCCGCCCGCGCGGCATAAAGGCGCGCATGCTCACCACGCTGAACGCCATCGCGCCGATCTTCCTCGTCATCATCACCGGCTATCTCCTCAAGCGCACCAGGTTCATCCCGAGCGAGATGTGGCCGATCATCGAGCATGTCTGCTTCTACCTGCTCATGCCGTTCCTCATCATCCGCACGCTGGCGCGGGCCGACCTCGGCGAGATTCCCATCGCCGATTTCGCGATTGTCATCACCGGCGGGGTCATCGGCATGGCCCTGTTGCTGCTCGCACTGCGCCCGATCGGCGCGCAGCGCTTCGGCATCACGGGGCCGAGCTTCACCAGCCTGTTTCAGGGGGCAACGCGCTTTCACGGCTTCATGGCGCTCGCGATCGTCGGCTCGCTTTACGGGGAAGAAGGCGTGGCCTTGAGCGGCATCGCAATCGGCGTGATGGTGCCGCTCATCAACATTCTGAATGTCGCGGTGCTGACCGTGTTCGGCGAGGCCGAGGCCACGCCCGACTGGCGCACGGTCCTCCTGAAAATCGTCAGCAATCCCCTGATCGTCGCCTGCGTGATCGGCTTCGCGCTCAATCTGACCGGCGTCCCGGAGTTCGTCTATGGCGCGATCGACATTATCGGGGATGGCGGGCTGGGGCTGGCGCTGCTCGCCGTCGGGGCCGGGCTGAATGTCGGGCAGGCGCTGGAAACCAAGACGCTGGTGGCCGTCGGCGTGCTGATGCGGCTGATCGGGATGCCGTTGCTGGTCGTCGCGCTGTCTTTCGTGATCGGGCTGGACGGGCTGGCGCGCACCATCGCGATCATTACCGGCGCGGTGCCGACGGCGTCCTCCGCCTATGTCATGGCGCGGCAGATGGGCGGCGATGCCGAGTTGATGGCGAACATCACTACGGTTCAGGTGCTGCTCGCCGCGATCACGCTGCCGCTGTTCATTATCATCGCGGAACAGATCTAGCCGGCGGCGGGGACCACTGCCGACAGGATCACGCGCGCGTCCGCCTCGCCGGATGATGCCGCATACGTCGTGCGGAAGTCACCGGCCAACCGCGACGCGATGAAGGCGTCCGCCAGCGGCGACGGCGCGTGCTGGCGCATCTCGCATGCCGCGCCGACGAGCGCCAGCGTCTCGGTCAGGTAGCGGCCATCGGCTTCGGACGGCGCGCGCAGCATCTGCTTGAGCCGCTCCACCGCAGCTATAAGCAACGGCTCGCCCGCCGCCGCGTGCGCGAACCGCTGCGCCACGCGCGCCGCCGTCTCCGGACTGCGCTGCAGCACGCGCAGCACATCAAGGCACATGACGTTGCCCGAGCCTTCCCAGATCGCGTTGACCGGCGCTTCGCGATACGCGCGCGCCACCAGCCCTTCCTCGACATAGCCGTTGCCGCCCAGGCACTCCATCGCCTCGTACAGGAAGGGCGGCGCGGCCTTGCAGACCCAGTATTTTATGACCGGCGTCATCAGACGGCGATAAGCGGCCGCGTCCTCATCCTCGTCCGCGCGGTCGAAGCTGCCTGCCAGCCGCATCGCCAGCATCATCGCGGCCTCGGCATCCAGCGCCAGTTCGGCCAGCACGCGCGTCATCATCGGCTGGTCGATCAGCTTCTTCTGGAAGACGGTGCGATGCGCGCAGTGCCGCGCGGCGACCTCCAGCCCCAGCCGCATCAGCCCGGCCGAGCCGAGCGCGCAGTCCAGCCGAGTGTATGTCACCATCTCGATGATCGCGGGTACGCCGCGTCCCTCTTCGCCGACCAGCCAGCCATGCGCGCCGATGAACTCGGCCTCTGAGGACGCATTCGAGCGGTTGCCCAGCTTGTCCTTGAGCCGCTGCAGGCAGATCGCGTTGCGCGATCCGTCCGGCAGCACGCGCGGCACCAGAAAGCAGGAGAGCCCGCCAGGCGCTTGCGCCAGCACGAAGAACGCATCTGACATCGGCGCGGACATAAACCATTTGTGCCCGGTGAGGCGGAACGCACCGTCGCCCGACGGCTCGGCGCGGGTGGTGTTGGTCCGCACATCCGTGCCGCCCTGCTTCTCGGTCATGCCCATGCCGAACTTCACCGCGCGCTTCTCGGCGAGCGGCGCGAGCTCCGGCTGGTAGTCGCGCGCGACAATCTTCGGCAGCCATTCGCGCGCTAGCTCCGGGTTCAGCAGCAGCGTGGGGATGCTGGCATGGGTCATGGTGATCGGGCAGCAGTGCCCGGCCTCGGCCTGCGCCATCATGTAGAATCCTGCCGCGCGCGCCACCGCTTCGCCCGGCCGGCGCTCTCGCCCTTCGTTCAGATGCGCCCAGGAACGCGCGTGCAAGCCATGTTCCGAGGCAAGCTGCATCAGCGCGTGATAGTGCGGGTGATACTCGACCTCGTCGATGCGCCGGCCCTTCTGGTCAAATGTGCGCAACGCCGGCGGGTTTTCGTTCGCGCGCTTCGCCCACTCCAGCACGTCCGCACTGCCAGCCCGCCGCCCAAGCGCGGCCAATTCGTCGGCCGCCCAGCCCGCGCATTCGCGCTCAAGCGCCGCGCGCAGGCCCGGATTGGCCGCGAACAGGTCGACATCAGCGAAGATCGGGCTTTGGTTGAAGACCTCGTGCGTTTCGTTGGCTGTCCCGGTTTCGGGCAGGGCATCGCCTCGCATGGCGTTCCTCCGTTTTCCGCAACGCGGATTTGTTCATTCATTTGTGCGCGCGGCCTCACATCTCATTGCCGAGCCGCGCGGACAGGCGTATAACCCGGGTTTTAATGACACACGCTCTGTCCGCTTCCTCACACACCTTTTCGCACCGCCAGCTTCTGGGGATCGAGGGGCTTTCGGTCCCGGACATCCTGTATCTGCTCGATTTCGCTGAACGCGAATACCACGGCAATCAAGAGCGGGCGCGTAAGCGTGACACGCTGCGCGGACGTACTCAAATCAACATCTTCTTCGAATCTTCCACGCGCACGCAAAGCTCGTTCGAACTGGCAGGCAAGCGCCTCGGGGCGGACGTGATGAACATGTCGGTGCCGACCTCATCGGTGCAGAAGGGCGAGACGCTGGTTGACACCGCCATCACGCTGAACGCCATGCAGACCGACCTGCTGGTGGTGCGGCATCATGCGGCGGGCGCGGCGGCGCTATTGGCGCAAAAGGTCGAATGTGCGGTCATTAATGCGGGCGACGGCGCGCATGAGCACCCGACCCAGGCGCTGCTCGACGCGCTCACGATCCGCCATCACAAAGGCCGTATCGAGGGGCTGACCATCGCAATTTGCGGCGATATCATGCACTCGCGTGTGGCGCGCTCGAACGTCATCCTGTTCAACAAGCTGGGCGCGCGCGTGCGCCTTGTCGCGCCGTCCACGCTGATGCCGCCCGCCGCCGACAGGCTGGGCGCTGAGCTGTACACGCGCATGGAGGACGGGCTGAAGGACTGCGACATCGTGATGATGCTGCGGCTTCAGCGCGAGCGGATGCACCAGTCCTTTGTCCCTTCGCGCCGCGAATATTTCCACTTCTTCGGCCTTGACCACGCCAAGCTGGCCTACGCCAAGCCCGACGCGCTCATCATGCATCCCGGCCCCATGAATCGCGGCATCGAGATCGACTCCGGCGTCGCCGACGATACCCGCAGCGTCATTCAGGAGCAGGTGGAAATGGGCGTCGCGGTCCGCATGGCCGTGCTTCAGGCGCTCGCCGAGAACCTGTCCGACCAGTAGAGGCCGCCCGATGAACGCGCCCGTTCCGCCCGCCCGCAGCGAACCGTCCCAGCCGCTGGCTCTTGTGAATGCGCGCCTGCTGTGCCCGGCCAGTGGGCGCGATGAACGCGGCGGCGTCCATGTCGAGAACGGTGTCATCGCTGATCTCGGACCACATCTGGCGGACGCAGGCCCGGCGGACGTCGAGATGATCGACTGCGGCGGCCAGCTGCTCGCCCCCGGCCTGATCGATATGCGCGTCTTCGCCGGCGAGCCGGGACTGGAGCACCGCGAGACGCTGGAGACAGCGAGCCTCGCGGCGGCGGCAGGCGGCGTGACCACGATCATCTGCATGCCGAACACCCAGCCAGTTATCGACGGCGTCGCGCTGGTGGACTTCATCGAGCGGCGCGCGCGCGACATCGCCATTGTCAACATCCACCCCATGGCGGCGGCCACCAAGGGCCTGGCCGGGGAAGTCATCACCGAGATCGGCCTGCTGAAAAGCGCCGGTGCGGTCGCCTTCACGGAGGGACGGTCGAGCGTGCCCGGCGCCCAGCTCATGCGCCTGCTGCTCACCTATGCGCGCGACTTCGACGCGCTCGTCGTGCAGTTCCCGGAGGAGCACACGCTTGCCGACGGTGGCGTGATGAACGAGGGCGAGGTGTCCTGCCGTCTCGGCCTGCCCGGCATACCTGACGCCGCCGAGACGATCATTCTCGCGCGCGATGTGCGGCTCGTCGGGCTGACCGGCGCGCGCTACCATGCCGCGCCCATCTCCTGCGCCGGATCGCTGGACGTATTGCGCCGGGCGCGCGCGGACGGGCTGCCGGTGTCCTGCGGGGTGTCAATCAATCACCTGGCGCTCAACGAGAACGATGTCGGCGCTTACCGCACTTACTTCAAGCTGCGCCCGCCGCTGCGCACGGAAGAGGACCGGCAGACGATGGTGCGCGGCCTGCGCGATGGCGAGATCGACGTGATCGTCTCCAGCCACGACCCGCAGGACTTCGACGCCAAGCGCCGCCCGTTCGAGGAAGCGGCTGACGGGGCAACCGGGCTGGAAACGTTGCTGGCGGCGGCGCTGCGCCTCTATCACAATGGCGAGGTGCCGCTTCAGCGCCTGCTGCACGCGCTCTCCGCGCGCCCGGCCGAACTGCTGGGCCTGCCCGGCGGACGGCTGACGGTCGGCGCGCCGGCCGACTTGATGCTCGTGGACCTCAACGCGCCCTGGGTCGTCCAGGAGCGCGCCCTGCGCTCCAAATCCAAGAACACGCCCTTCGAGGACCAGATGTTCGAGGGCCGGGTGATGATGACGCTGGTTGCCGGGCGCATCGTCTATCGCTACGCTGCCGCCGATCACGCCTGAGGTAAGCCTGTCCGAGCGGAGCGATGTTCAGTTATACCGCCTGGAGCGTCTCCTGGCCCTATTTCCTTGCCGCGCTGGCCTTCGGCTATGCGCTGGGGTCAATCCCGTTCGGCTATCTCTTCGCGCGGCTGGCTGGGGTCGGGGACATTCGCAAGATCGGCTCCGGCAATATCGGCGCGACAAACGTGCTGCGCACCGGGCGCAAGTCGCTGGCCGCCGCAACCCTGATCGCGGATGCGGGCAAGGGCGTGGCCGCCGTTCTCATAGCCGCCCGCTGGGGGCCGGACACCGCCGCGCTCGCCGGGCTGGGCGCGTTTCTCGGGCACCTGTTCCCGATCTGGCTCGGCTTTCGCGGCGGCAAGGGCGTGGCGACCTTCCTCGGCGTGATTACCGCGACGGTGTGGCAGGTCGGGATCGCGTTCGCGGCGGTCTGGCTGACGGTCGCGGCGGTGACGCGCTATTCGTCCCTGTCCGCGTTGATCGGCGCGGTCGTCACGCCGCTGGCGGCCATCGCCTTTGACCGCTGGCTCGCCGCCGGGCTGTTCACGCTGCTCGCTGTGCTCATCATCATCAAGCACATTGGCAACATCCGCCGGCTGGTGCGCGGCGAAGAATCCCGGATCAAGCTGTGAGGGCGCGGGCCGTGGGCGAGAGCGGGCGGCTGAACGATCAGGAGCGGATCGACTGGCTGCGGCTGATCCGCAGCGAGAATGTCGGCCCGGTCACCTTCTTCGATCTGCTGGAGCGATACGGCACGGCGGCGAAGGCGCTTGAGGCGCTGCCCGAGCTGGCGGAGCGCGGCGGACGCCGCAAGCCTCTGCGCATCTGCACGCCGCGCGCTGCCGAGCGTGAAATGGCTGCCGCCCAAAAGCGCAGCCGCGCGCGGCTCGTCGCCCTT
>CAYYSM010000079.1:4768-8962 GCA_964474225.1 uncultured Hyphomicrobiaceae bacterium | reverse complement strand
GGCTATTCCGTGCTCGACGTGGCCGAAGGGCAGTTGTGCTGCGGCTCGGCCGGCACCTACAACATGCTGCAGCCGGAGATTTCGGGCCTGCTCAAGAAGCGCAAGCAGGAGAACATCGCCAAGACCAAGCCGGACTGCGTGGCGACCGGAAATATCGGCTGCATGACCCAGCTTGAAGGCCCGGACCAGCCGCCGATCCTGCACACCGTCGAGTTGCTCGACTGGGCGCATGGCGGGCCGGTGCCAGAAGAAATCCGGCATCTGAGCCACCGCCGGCGCACGGTGCAGTCGCTCTTCACGCCCGATGTGCCGCTAGAGCGCGTGTGACACCTCCGGCCTAGGGGCAGCGCCAGATCTTGATTGCGAGCCCGGCCATCCAGTTCTGGCGGCGGCCTATTGCATCCGCCGTCCAGCGCGGCTCATCGGCGATCATCCGCGTAATGTCCAGCGTCTCCTGGCGGAAGGCTTCGCGCTTCACCTCATAGGGCTGGTTGCCCAGCTCCCGATTCAGATTGGTGGTGAGCAGCGTCATATTCCCGAGCCGGTGAACGTATTTCTCCGCGCCGCCGGGGAAATCCTTGCGATCCACCGTCCAATTGCGCTGAAAACGCTTCGGCAGGATATGCTCCAGGTCCGTGATGGGGTGCCGGTCCTCCGCGCTGTCCCAGCCAGTGATGTGATCGTTCAGCTTGGTGAGGATATAGCGCGCCAGGCCATTATAGCGGATTGTCTTGCGCGAAAACGCGGAGTGAAACTGGCTGTCTCCGGGGTATAGCGGGCTTAGAAATCTGCCGAAGATATCATCCGAATCGACGCGCCCGGCCTCGCGGATATGCCGGGCCACCTCGATGAAAGCCGGCAGCAGCGCGGAAGGGCTGAGGTTGCAGATCGTCGTGTAGCGGAAGGTGAAGCTGATCAGCGTGTCGAGCAAAGCGGGGAACCCCTCGCGATCCGTCTCAAGCGCTGCCAAAAGCGCCACGAAAATCTGATCGGAACGCAGCAGCCGCAGGCAGTCGATCCGCTCGCGCAACCGGCCCTGCCGCTCGGGACCGAACGCGGCCCATATCCGGCTGTTCGGGTCGCGCAGCGCGTCATAATACTCTGAGGCGGCGCATAGCTCCTCGGTGTAGGCCGCGACCGCGTCAGCCGTGCTGACCGCCCTCTTGATGTCGGGGTACAATCCGGCGCGGCTGGTCATCCCACGGCTCGACAGCCAGTGATGCCGCACGAACTTCAGCAGCCGCTCGCCGCCGAGATTGCCCTCGATCGTCTCCCAGTCGGCCTGGGTGTCCTTGAGGTGCGGGCCGGCGGCCGCCAGCAGGTGGTTCTTGAGCAGGTCAGACTCTGACAGCGACAGGCCGCGGTCGTTCAGCGTCTCGAACAGCACGAAGGCATCGTAGTCGGTGCGCACGTCCAGCCGGATGACATAAATCTTCTCGTCGATCGCCTTCAGCACCGCGCGGGCCAGCTCTTCCGCCGTCCACTCGCGCGCGGTGAAGCGTTGCAGTTGCCGGTGCATGAAGCAAAAGCAGTCCGCGAGCAGCCTGTTAGAGAGCGGGAGCGAGTCGTCCCGCCGCATCCGGTGCAGCTCATCGACCGCGCACTCGCCGACAATATAGCGGTCGTAGAAGCTGCGATCGGCCCGGTTGAGCATGATGCGCGGGGCGCTGGCATCCGGCTCGCCATCGCCCGCGACGAGGAAAGCCCGCACCCCCTGCTCGACATCATCCGCCTCGCCGCTTTGCCCGAGAATGCTGCGCAATGCGGCCAGCAGGATCGAAACGGTAATCAGCCGCTGCTGCCCGTCGATGACGATCGGGCCGTCGGGGTCGCAATGGCGGACCACGATTGCGCCGAGGAAATAATCGCCGTCGTCCTCAGCGAATATATTGAAGATGTCTCGCCAGAAGATCTCGACCTGATCTTCGTCCCAGGAATAGTGTCGCTGAAAGCGCGGCACGATAAAAGCGCGCTCGCCCCGGAGAAACCGTCCGAGCGAGGTGACTTCGCTTGAAACGGGCGCCATGACGCCACAACCTTTTCATCGATACGCAAACCAGGAAAGCCTTACCGGATACCATATCGGCACAGGTCGTGGCGACGGAAAAAGCGCGCTGTGCACAGACTCCGAGCGCGGCGCACTATTCCGTCTTCATCTGCGTCATGGCGACGGCAGCAAGCGCGCGCAGGGCCGTTTCGGGCAGCGTGCCCGCGATGACGTAGCGCAGACCGTCCGCGCTCCAGTGAACGGAGGTCACGTCCCGCTGGCCCACGACGGACAGGCCCGCATCAGGCCCCCCGGACATGACGTAGAGCGACACCAGCCCGCTATCCGCGCCAGCGTAGCTGAGTTGCATCATACGGCTGCCGCGATAGCTGAGAACCTGTCCGCGCCGGAAGGTCAATTCGTGATCGGGAAAGCTGGGCACCTGCAGCGGCTTGTTGAGGATGCGGGAAAGCTGCAGCTCGACGAGGTCGCGGTTGGTCTGGCTCTGCGGGTCGGCGGCGACCGAAGCCGTTGTGAAATGCGAATGCAGCCGCGCGATATCGGCGGCCCACTGGTTGGCGGGCGCGGGCACGCGCGCGTCGATCTTCTCCATGGCCGGGCTGCTGTTGAGCCGCATCCACTTGCCCGCGCCATAACCGACGACCGCTGCGAGCAGTGAAAGAACCGTGGCCCAGAGCACCATGTTGGCGTAGGAGCGTTTCGGCGCGTTGGCTTCCGGGCGGTCATCTGTATGCAGCGCGATGCCGTGGCCGCGCGGCGCGTCGGATTTGGCGCGGCTGCTTCGCGCGGCCGGGCGCTCGGCCGATGCCGGACGCTGGGGTTGCGGGTTGGCGCGGGTGCGCCGGGCCAGCGTCTCGAAGGTCTGGATCAGATAACCCTGGGTCGCCTTAAGCCGCTCGACGCGCGCGCGCAGCTGATCGCTGCCGCCGATCATTCGCTCAACCGATTTGGCCTGCGGAGCGCCGAGCTGTCCGTCCAGATAGGCTAGCAGCAACTCGTCGGAAAGCTGGCTCATGCCACCTGCTCCGCTGTCTCCTGCGCGCCATTGGCTTCGTCCGCCGTTTCGCTCTTGGCGGGGGCGCGGCCCTCGCGGCGATCGAGCCAATGGCTCACGGCGACGTGCCCGCGTGCAACCCGCGTCATCACCACTTGCACTGTCGTGTCGAACACTTCGGCGGCTTCGTCGTAGGACAACCCCTCGCCATAGACGAGCAGGAGCGTCGCACGCTGCTGGGGAGGCAGATCGGCGATGACCTGCGCCAGCCCGCGGTGCCGCGCCGCCGCCTCGGGCGTGTTGGCAGGGAGCGCGAAGCAGCGCGGATCGGCCCGGCCAGCATCTTCCGAAGACGTCGCCGTGCGCTTCATCCAGAGCGCGTGCGCCGCGCGGTAAGCGTCGAGCATGACATCGCCGGGCACCGAGTCACGGGCCTCCGTGCTGTCCAGATCCGCAAGGGCGGCCTGCGCCAAGCCGGCGCCAGCGCGCATCGAGCCGGTCAGCGCGATGGCAAAGGCGCGTAGACGGGGATAGAACCAGCGTTCGCTTTTTGCGGCATTCCCGGCGTTGCCTGGTCCGCTCATCACATCACCCATTCGCCTGTATTTGTGGGAAAAGCATCACCAATAATTAAGGCAAGTGTAGGAAGATAAGGTTTACAACTTGTGAACGTGGCAAGGACGCAGCGACGTTCCCTGGGGATAGGCGCGAAACCCTCTTGCCATCTATTCGCCGCATTGCGGGTTTCTCTTTGGAGATGGAGAAGCGTAAGAAAGAGCAAGAAATAGCATTGGAACGGATTGGGGGAACCGTCAGCCTGACTTCAATGACGCCAAAATTATAAGGCAGGTGCCAGGGCTGCGGTTTTTACTTGGTTGCGGGCGTAGGATCGACGCTGAATCAGTCGGTGCGCAAATATGAAGGCGACACGCACTGGCTTGAACCAATTCCTGAGTTGAAACGGGCACCCAATCGATCCCGAGTGGCACAGAGAGGCAGGATCATTGAGCTTGAATACACACTCGCTCGACAGTAGCGGCGCGCGCGATGATGCGAACCGCGCGACCGAACAGCATCGGCGCGCTGCGCGGGCTCTGGCAGCAGGCGGCAAACTCAAATCGGTCATCGGCGCAGCCAAGACGCGGGCACGCACAAGAGGAGCCGCGAAATCGGCCTTCCGGCGCTTCTCGAC
>CAYYSM010000079.1:0-4758 GCA_964474225.1 uncultured Hyphomicrobiaceae bacterium | reverse complement strand
GGCGCGCGCTCGCCACGCCGGGCACCATGCGCCGGGCGTATCTGCGGATGCTGGCGCCTGCTCATCTGCTCTATCGCGACCGGCATGTCGAGAAGTTGCTCTTCAAGCCGTCGGCGGAAAATCCCATCAAGGCGCTGCGTCAGTCCGCGCCCGAGACGATCTATGACGGTCCGATCCCCGGCCAGGTGTTCGACTGGATCATCAGAGATCTTGACGTCACCCTGCGGGAATGCGCCTTCGTCGACTTCCGCGCGGGCAATGCGCGCACGCTGCTCTATGCGGCGATGCACGATTTCGACCGCGTCATCGGCTATGAATACACCGAAGCCGCCTATGACGACGCGCAACTGAACATCAGCCAGTTTCCCCGCACCTACATGAAGTGCCGCGATGTCGAGGTGCGGCGCGGCGACCGCGGCGATATCGTCATCCCGGATCAGCCGCTGGTGCTGTTCTTCCCGAAAGCGGCGAAGGAGCGATTCCTGTCGCTGATGCTCGATCACATCTCGGCGTCCTACCGAATGAACCCTCGGCGGATTTACATCGTCATGGAGAACGCTGGCGAAACCGGCGCGGAGGGCTGCGAGGACATCTTCGAGGAGATCAAGCTGCCTGTCGGCACGCGGCTCAAGCTCAAGCTTTTCAGCCCTGTCGACATCCGCATTTATCGCTCGCTGGCCTGAGCGCCTTACGAAATCGTCATGTGACGCGCCCCCGCCTCGCCTCTTTTCAGCGCGACCCTTGGCCGCATGCCGAGGGGAGACAAGGAGGCAGCCATGTTGCGATATTTCATGTCAGGCGGCGCGCGCGTCGCGGCGTTCCTGGCATTTGCTTCGTTAATTTCCCTCGGCAGCGCGCGCGCCGGCGATGCGCCGGTCAAACTGGATGCACGCTTCAGCCAGTCGGTGATGCAAGCCGGCGAGACGACGCGGGCTTTCCTGCGCGTGGGCCTGCGCGGCCTGCACCCGCCAGAGGAAACCGCGCGGACACCGGCCAACATCGCGCTGGTGATCGACAAGTCCGGCTCCATGCAGGGCGCGAAGATCGCCGATGCGCGCGAGGCCGCGCTCATGGCGCTGGGCCGGCTGACGGTCGATGACACGCTCGCCGTCGTCGCCTTCAATCACATGATCGACATCGTGCTGCCCGCCACATCGGCGTCCGACCTGCCGAACATGCGCCGGGCCGTCCGCAACATCCGGGCGGGCGGTCGCACTGCGCTTTATGCCGGGGTGGAAACGGGCATCGACGAAGTGCTCACCTATCTCGATCCCTACGCCGTCAACCGGGTCATCCTGCTCTCTGATGGGCTGGCCAATGTCGGGCCGACCGCGCCCGACCGCATCGCCGCGCTCGGCCGCGAAGCCGCCGGTGAGGGCATCTCCATCACGACGATCGGGCTGGGGCTGGGCTACAACGAAGACCTCATGACCCGGCTCGCGCTCAACAGTGACGGCAACCATGCTTTCGTCGAGCACCCCGATGACCTCGTCGGCATCTTCAACAAGGAGTTCGGCGACGTGTTCTCTGTCGTCGGTCAGGGCGCAGAGATCGAGATCGAATTCCCCGACGGCATCCAGCCGCTGCGCAAGCTGGGCCGGCCGGCCGCCATCGAGGGCAAGCGCGTCGATCTCGATCTGCGACAGATCTACGGCGGACAGGAGAAATATCTGCTGATCGAGGTCGAGATCGCGGGCCACGCTGCGCGCGACCGCCTCCAGGCCGCCGAGGTGTCAGCGCGCTATACAGACTTGCGCACCAAACAAACCGCGACGCTCGAAGACAGCGTGACCCTCATCTTCAGCGACGACGCGGAAAAGATCGAGGCCAGTCGCGACAAGGACGTGCTGTCCGCAGCGACCATGCAGATCGCCACAGAGCGCAGCGAGCAGGCGGTTAAACTGCGCGATAGCGGCCGCATCGATGAAGCGAGGAAGCTGCTGGAGGACAATGCGGCGTATCTGAAGGAGCAGGCCCGCGCGCTTGCCGCCCCGGCGCTCGAAGGAATGGCCGAGGAACAGGCGCGCGACGCCGAGGCCATCACCTCCGGCGACTGGATTCGCCAGCGAAAGGACATGCGCTCGCGTCAGTACAAGGGCAAGACGCAGCAAAGCTATTGAGCCGGAGCCGGGCGGCGCGCCGCCCGGCCGCTTTATTCGAAATGCGTGCCCTTGCCGAGCGGGAAGCCGCGCAGGAAATCCACCCCGGACATCGGCCGCTTGCCCGCGCGCTGGACCTTCGTCAGCCGGACCGCCTGATTGCCGCAGGCCACGGTAAGCTGGTTGTCGAGCAATTGCCCGGGCTGGCCGCGCCCTTTCACGCAGACCGAGCGCAGCACCTTCACGCGCTCGGGCCGCCCGCCCAAGAGCGCCTCGAACCACGCGCCGGGGAACGGCGACATCGCCCGTATGCGATTGTGCACCTCCTGCGCGGGGTTTTCCCAGCGAATGCGCGCCTCTTCCTTGCTGATCTTCGGCGCGTAGGTCACGCCCTCTTCCGGCTGCGGGCGGCATTCCAGCTCGCCGCGCGCGAGGCGGTCGAGCGCCTTGCCCATCAGGCTCGCCCCGACGAAGGCGAGCTCGTCATGCAACTCACCGGCGGTCATGTCCGGGCCGATCGCCACGCGCTCAATCATGCACATCGGGCCGGTGTCCATGCCCGCGTCCATCTGCATGACCGTTACGCCTGTCTCGGTATCGCCCGCCATGATCGCCCGCTGGATCGGCGCAGCCCCGCGCCAGCGCGGCAGCAGCGAGGCGTGCAGGTTGAGGCAGCCATAGGCGGGCGTATCGAGGACCGAAGGCGGCAGGATCAGGCCGTAGGCGACCACGACGGCGACATCCGGCTCCAGCGCAGCGAGTTCGGCCACCGTCTCGGGTTTGCGGAAGGTCTTCGGCGTGTAGACGGGGATGCCGGCTTCATCGGCGAATTTGTGCACCGGCGAAGGCCGCAGCCCCATGCCCCGGCCGGCGGGGCGCGGCGGCTGGGTGTAGACCGCGGCAACATCGTGCCCGGCGCAAACAATTTCGCTGAGTGTGGGCACGGAGAAATCCGGCGTGCCCATGAAAACGACCCGAAGCTTCGGCATCTAAGGCCTCACAGGAGACACAGGAGCGGCGCATTAGGGCAGAGCGGATAGGATCGCCCGGTGCGCCGCGAAAAATGATGCGCTGCGGCATCCTCTAGCGCCGGCCAGCGCCGGCGTCCAGCGCCGTTTCGCACGACTAACAGGCAAGCAGGCGTCAGACCGCCTCGCTGCTGCGCTGGGCCTTCATGAACTTCTTGACCAGGCGATCGCGGCGCAGGCGCGAAAGGTGGTCGATGAACAGAACGCCGTCGAGATGGTCGATCTCATGCTGCACGACCGTCGACATCAGCCCCTCGCAGTCCATTTCCTGGACAGCGCCCTCCTGATCGATGTAACGCACGCGGCATTCGCCCGGGCGCTCGATTTCGGCGTAAATCTCCGGGATAGACAGGCAGCCTTCCTCATGAACGCGCGGTTCGTCGCCCAGGCTGATGATCTCAGGATTAATCAGCACGATCGGGTTTTTCGGCTCCTCGTCCCGCGCGATGTCGATCACGATCAACCGGCGCGAAACAGCCACTTGCGGCGCGGCCAGCCCGATCCCCGGCGCGTCATACATTGTGTCAAGCATGTCGGCGGCGAGCTGGCGCACCTCGTCGTCGACGCGCTCTAGCGGCAGCGCCTTCTGGCGGAGAACGGGATCTGGAAGCTTGATGATGTCGCGCACGCTCATGACTGGTGAGATAGTCCTATTGATACGCGCCGTCAAACCGCGCGTTCGCGTTTTGGTCTGCCTTTGCGCCGAATCCCGTTAGGCTGCCGCGTCATGGTGGAAATTGCGGCACTCGAAGCGTGGTTTGCGCAGGTCGCGGAGGCAGTGACAGGGGCTGATCCTGTGTGGGTCGTGGCGGCCGCCGCCGTTGCGCTCACGCTCTCCATCATCGCTGCGGTCGTCCTCTGGCGGGCCAGCCTGCGCCGCGCCCGCGCGGAGGCCAACCGCATCGCCGCGCAGACCACCGCGCAGACGCAAGCGCTCCATGACGAACTGACCGGCCTGAAAGAGCGGCTTCAGTCCCTGTCGGAACTCTCGCTCCACGGCCAGACTCAGCTCTCCGGCGCGCTGCAGGAGCGGCTTGACCGCGTTTCGCAGCACCTCGGCGAGCACTTGCAGGCGCAGCAGCGCGACACGGCCGAGCAACTTTCGCAGCTTTATCAGCGGCTGTCCGTTATCGACGCGGCGCAGGCCAATATCGCCGATCTGACCGGGCGGGTGGTCAGCCTCCAGGACATCCTCGCGGACAAGCAGGCGCGCGGCGCCTTCGGCCAGATGCGCATGGAGACGATCATTCGCGATGCCCTGCCCGCCGGCGCTTTCAGCTTCCAGCCGAGCCTGTCGAACGGCACGCGCCCCGACTGCATCGTGCGCCTGCCCGGCGCACCTGCGCCGCTGGTGATCGACGCGAAGTTCCCGCTGGAGAGTTTCGAGGCGCTGCGCACCGCGCACGAGACGGAGGCGCGCAAGGCCGCGGCCGCGCATATCCGGCAGGCCGTCGGCCGGCACATCGACGCGATTGCGGACAAATACATCCTGCCCGGCGAGACGCAGGACAGCGCGCTGATGTTCGTTCCCTCGGAATCGGTCTATGCCGAGATTTACGAGCAGTTCTCCGACCTTATCCAGAAGGCGCACAAGCGCCGAGTGATTATCGTCTCGCCCAACATGCTGATGC
>CAYYSM010000078.1:0-9031 GCA_964474225.1 uncultured Hyphomicrobiaceae bacterium | reverse complement strand
CGGCTGCGCAAGAAATTCAAGATGGTCGATGACGACTTCGACGTGATCGAGACGCTTTACGGGGTAGGGTATCGCTTCAAGGAAGCCTGACCCCGCGGCGTTTTTCGCTCACGGCCAAGACGGGCGCGGCTTGCGCGCATAACAAGACGGGTGGGACAGCATGGCCGTTGACATAGGCAAGGGCTTGCCAGGGGGTGCCGCTCTGCGGTTCCCGCCGCTGAATTGGCGCGCGATTTACCGGCAGATCGACCGGCTCGGCCTGAAGCTCAGCTTCCATTCGATCGCGCTGCGCATCCTGGTTTTGAACTTCGTCGCGCTGCTCGTCCTCGTCGGCGGCATCATCTGGCTGAATGACGTGCGCGAAGGGCTGGTCGAAGCGCGGATCAACAGCCTTGAGACACAAGGCGAGATCATGGCGCAGGCGATGGCCCAGACCGTGGCCGCGAGCAACGGTTCGGCTACGGTCTCCGGCGCGAACGGGGGCGAATTCGGCGCGGCGAGCTTTGAGGCTCAGGAAGCCGACCTGACCGGCATGGGCTTCAGGCTCGATCCGGAGCAGATTTCGCCGTTCCTGCGCCGCATGGTCGAGCCGACCGATGCGCGCGCCCGCGTTTATGACGCGGACGGCAATCTTCTTGTTGACAGCCAGAGCCTGTATGCGCGCGGCGAGATCATGCGCTACGGCCTGCCGCCCCTGCAAACCGACGAGGCCGGCGTGTTCGAGCGCGCGTGGAACTGGATACAGGCGCAGTTCCGCAGCCAGCAGCTTCCGCTTTACAAGGACGTCGGCACCGAAAACGGCCGGGCCTATCACGAAGTCCAGATGGCCCTGAACGGCCAACTCGCGCCAATCGTCCGCGTGGACGAGCATGGCGAAACGGTCATCAGCGTCGGTGTGCCCATTCAGCGCCTGCAGCAGGTCACGGGCGCGCTGATGCTCTCCACGCGCGGCGGTGACATTGATGAGGTCATTGCGGACCAGCGCGCCTCGATCATCTACATGGCGGGCTTCGTCAGCTTTGTGACGCTGGTCTTTTCGCTCATCCTGGCTGCAGTGATTGCCGGGCCGATGCACCGGCTGGCCAAGGCCGCCGAGCATGTCCGCCGCGACGTCAAGACCAAACGCAAGATCCCCGATTATTCGCACCGCCGCGATGAAATCGGCCACCTGTCACGCGCCCTCAACGATATGACAGCGGCGATCTACCGGCGCATGGAAGCGATCGAGACCTTCGCGGCCGACGTCGCGCATGAGCTGAAGAACCCGCTGTCTTCGCTGCGCAGCGCGGCGGAATTGCTGCCCCGCGCCAGGACCGAGGAACAGCGCAATGAGCTTGTCCGGGTGATCGGCGATGACGTGCGGCGGCTGGACCGGCTTATCACCGAAATTTCCGACGCCTCGCGCCTCGACGCGGAACTGGCGCGCGAGCGGGGCAAGCCGCTCAACGTCGCGAATCTGCTGATCGGCGTGTCCAACGTGAACAACGGCTTCCACCGCGACGACTACCCGCCGATCGAGCTGAAGATCGAGGGCATCAACCACGAGAAGGCGGCGCAAAAGTCCCGGGATTTCACCGTGAACGGGCACGAGACCCAGCTGACCCGCGTTCTGACCAACTTGCTGGACAACGCGGCGTCATTCTCGCCGGATGACGGCAAG
Organism: uncultured Hyphomicrobiaceae bacterium; assembly: GCA_964474225.1. Lineage (GTDB taxonomy): Bacteria > Pseudomonadota > Alphaproteobacteria > Rhizobiales > Rhodomicrobiaceae > Dichotomicrobium. Next base: position 7,371 of record CAYYSM010000078.1, on the reverse strand, counting down.
ATCATGCTGTCCATGCGCCGGCTACCGAAGACGCGAGAGGTCGAGATCCTGGTCGAAGACGAAGGGCCGGGCATCAACAACCAGGACCTGGAGAAGATCTTCAACCGCTTCTATACCGACCGGCCGGAAGAGCATGGGTCCGGCCAGAACTCCGGGCTGGGCCTGCATCTGGCGCGTCAGATCGTGGAGGCGCATGGCGGGCGCATCTGGGCGGAGAACCGCACCCTGCCCCGGCCGCAAACCGGCGCGGCGCGCGCGCCGCAGCGGGGGGCGCGCTTCGTGATCCGCCTGCCGGCTGCGTGATGCCATGTCCGCCGCGACCGCAGATGGCGGCGGGGCGGTGCGGATGCATGCGACCTGCGTGACGATCGGCGGTAAGGGCGCGTTGCTGCGGGGACCGCCCGGCTCGGGAAAGTCCGATCTCGCTCTACGGCTCATTGCCGAGCCAGCGCCTGAAGGCCAGCATCCGGCCTATCTCGTCGCCGACGATCAGGTCGCACTTTCACTGGAAAACGGCCGGCTGATCGCCCGCGCGCCCCAAACCACGGCTGGCCTGTTGGAAATCAGGGGCGTCGGTATCCGCAGGGTGCCATCCGCATTGGAGGCGGAGGCGGCGCTCATCGTCGATCTGGTAACGCCGGACGCTGTTTTGCGCCTGCCGCCCCTGCCGCTGCCAACAGAGGAGGTGCTTGGCGTGCCCGTTCCAAGGACAACGCTCGCGCCGTTAGAGGCGTCCGCGCCGCTCAAGCTGCGCGCGCTGCTCGGCGCATGGGGGACGAGCGCGGTTTGATCTAAGCCGCCTGTTTCGCCTGCCTGGCGAGGTTCGCCAACTCGCGCGCCAGCCAGCGGGCGCCCTTCAGCCGGTCCTCGATGCTGTCCCAATCGGCCTTGTAGACCAGCTTGTGGTCGGCCTGCAGCTTGGTGCGCGCGGAATTGGCGTTGATGAAGCTCACCAGCCCGGCCGGATCGGCAAAGCTGTTGCCACGGAAGCCGACGACCGCGCCCTTCGGCCCGGCCTCCAGCGTGGCGATGCCCGCCGCGCGGCACAGGCCCTTGAGCTTGACGACCTCCAGCAACTGGTTCACCTCATCCGGCAGCGGCCCGAAGCGATCGGCCAGTTCGGCGGCGAAGCTGTCGATCTCCGTCTGCTCGGTGAGGTTCGCCAGCCGGCGATACAGGCCCAGCCGCACCTGCAGGTCCGGCACATAGGTCTCCGGGATCAGCACGGCCATGCCGAGCGAAATCTGCGGCGACCATTGCTCGCCGGTGTCCACCGCCGCCTCGCCGTCGCGCAGCTTGGCCACCGCCTCTTCCAGCATCGACTGGTAAAGCTCGAAGCCGACATCGCGGATGTGGCCGGACTGTTCGTCGCCGAGCAGGTTGCCTGCGCCGCGAATGTCCAGATCATGGCTCGCCAGCGAGAAGCCCGCCCCGAGCGTGTCGAGCGAGTGCAAGACCTTGAGCCGCTTTTCCGCGCCGGCGGTCAGCTTCCCGTTGGCGGGGATCGTCAGCATCGCGTAGGCGCGCGTCTTCGACCGGCCCACGCGCCCGCGAAGCTGGTAAAGCTGCGAAAGGCCGAACATGTCGGCGCGATGCACGATCAGCGTGTTCGCGCTCGGCACGTCGAGACCCGACTCCACGATCGTCGTGCAGACAAGCACGTCGATCTTCCGATCGTAGAATGCGCTCATCACGTCTTCGAGCTGCGTCGCGCTCATCTGGCCATGTGCGATCTGGAATTTCAGCTCGGGCACATGCTCGCGCAGGAATGCCGCGACCTCCTCCAGGTCGGAGATCCGCGGACAGACATAAAAGCTCTGGCCGCCGCGATAACGCTCGCGCAACAGCGCCTCGCGCAGCACCAGCGGATCGAACGGTGTGACGAAGGTGCGCACGGCCAGCCGGTCCACCGGCGGGGTGGCGATGATCGACATCTCGCGCACACCTGTGAGCGCAAGCTGCATGGTCCGCGGGATCGGCGTTGCGGTCAGCGTCAGAACGTGAACGTCCGACTTCAGCTCTTTCAGCCGCTCCTTGTGGCGCACGCCGAAGTGCTGTTCCTCGTCGATGATCAGCAGGCCGAGATCGTTGAAGCCGACATTCTTCGACAAGAGCGCGTGCGTCCCGATCACGATGTCGATCTGGCCGGATTTCAGGTCCGCGCGGACCTGGCTCATCTCCTTGCCGCTGACGAGCCGCGAGGCCTGCGCAATCCGCACCGGCAGCCCGGCGAAGCGCTCGGTGAAGGTCTTGTAGTGCTGGCGCGCGAGCAGCGTGGTCGGCACCACCACCGCGACCTGCTTGCCGCTCATCACGGCGGTCAGTGCCGCGCGCAGCGCCACCTCGGTCTTGCCGAAGCCAACATCGCCGCAGATCAGCCGGTCCATCGGCGCGCCCTTCGACAGGTCTTCAAGCACCGCGTCGATGCTGGTCTGCTGGTCCTCAGTCTCGTCGAAGCCGAAGCGCGCGCAGAACTCCTCGTAAAGCCCGTCGGGCGGCGACATGACCGGCGCGCTTCGCGTCGCCCGTGCCGCCGCGACCTGGATGAGTTGGCCAGCCATCTCCAGCACGCGCTTCTTCAGCCGCGCCTTGCGGGCTTGCCACGCGCCGCTGCCCAGCCGGTCGAGCGCGACGCCCGCCTCGTCCGACCCGTAACGGCTCAGAAGCTCGATATTCTCAACGGGCAGGAACAGCTTGTCGCCGCCGTGATATTCCAGCTCCAGGCAGTCATGCGGCGCGCCGGCGGCGTCGATGGATTTCAGGCCGATAAACCGGCCGATGCCGTGATCTGCGTGCACGACCAGGTCGCCAGGCGTCAGGCTTGCGGCCTCACTGATGACATCAGAATGCTTGCGGGCCTTACGTCGGCGGATCAGCCGGTCGCCGAGGATGTCCTGTTCCGCGATTACCGCGAGACCGGGCATCTCGAAGCCGCTCTCCAACCCCAGCACGGCGAGCGCAGCATATTTCGGCGGCAGCGCCTGCGCTTCCGGGTAGCTGTCGGCGGGCGCGCGCAACTCCAGCCCGTGCGTGCTCAGCAGTTCGCCCAGCCGCTCGCGCGAGCCGCGAGTCCAGCCCGCGACGATCACGCGCTTGTCCGCCTTCTGCAGGCCTCGGATATGCGCGGCGACCTCGTCGAACAGCCCTTCGGCATTGCGCGCGCGCTCCGGCGCGAAGCTGCGCCCGCCCTTGCCTTCCAGATCGACGACCGGCACGCCGCCTTCGGTCTCCGGCGCGCTGTAGGGTGCGATAATGCGGGTTGTCCGCTCGCCCAGTTCGCCGTCCCACTGCGCCTGATCGAGGAACATCAGCTTGGGCGGCACCGGCTGATAGCGCGCCGCGCCGAACGCCTTTTGCTCCAGCGCGCTGAGGCGGGCGTCGTAATGATCATTGATCTGCTCGATGCGCTGGTTCACCGCGTCCTCGGCCAGATGGTCGAGGCTGACCACAGCGCCGGGCAGATAGTCGAAGATCGTCTCCAGCTTGTCGTAGAACAGCGGCAGCCAGTGCTCGATGCCCGGATAGCGCTGCCCGGCTGAGACGGCCTCGTAGAGCGGGTCTTCGCCCGTAACCGCGCCGAAAAGTTCGACGTAGCGCTTGCGGAAGCGCCGCGAGACATGCTCGCCCGCCGGCACCTCGCTCATGGGCAGCAGCACGAGTTGCTTGCGGTTGCCCTCGGTGCGCTGGGTCGCGGGATCAAAGTTGCGGATCGTCTCGATCGTGTCGCCGAAAAAGTCGAGACGCGCGGGGCGCGCATGGCCGGGGGCGAACAGGTCGATGATGCCACCGCGCACGGCGTATTCGCCCGGCTCCATGACCGTGCCCGTGCGCACGAAGCCGTGGCTTTCCAGCCGCTTGAGCAGCGCGTTTCGGTCCGCGCGCCCGCCGGCCACCAGCTTCACCGCGCCGCGGCGCATGTGCTCGCGCGGCGGCACGCGCTGGAGCGCGGCGTTCACGGTTGTCAGCACGACGGTCGGGCCGCCCTTCCCCCCGCCCTTCATCGTGGCGAGACGCACCAGGGTCGTGATGCGTCTGGCGATAATCTCCGGGTCCGGCGATACGCGGTCATACGGCACGCAATCCCAGGCCGGCAGCGTCAGCACACGCAGCTCGGGATCGAAAAACTGGATCGCGGCGGCGAGCGTCGCCATGCGCCGGTCATCGCGCGCGACGTGGAGCAGCGCGGCGGGCGCGTCCTTCGGCTGATGCCCACGCGCCATGTGCGCCAGCGCCAGCGCGTCCACGCCGTCCGGCGCGCCGCCGACCAGCAGCGGCCCGGACTCGTTCACCAGACGGTCCCAGCGTTCCGCGATTTTTTCGGAGGGTTTTGTCTTTACGCCTGTCGCCATTTAACGTTGTGTCAGAAGCGGTGATACGCACGTATGCGGTGGATCAGGTCGGCGAAGATCTCGGGCGGCTCATCCCCGCGGATCCAGCCGTCGATCTGCGGGTCGGGCAGCGCCAGCATCTGCTCGAAGAGAACCATCTCGCCCGCGGTCATCTCATCGAGGCGGGCATCCGCGAACCGGCCGAGCAGGATGTCCATCTCCTTGGTGCCGCGATGATTGGCGCGGTAATGCACGCGCCGCCGCCGGGCCTGTGGATCAATCTCCTGCGGCATCAGTTGAACCTTTCAGGCTGTGGATGCGGCCAGCGCGGCGCTGGGCAGGCTTTCCCGTTCGCCCTACGTTCCAAAGGTAAGTGCAGCCGCTGACGCAGCCGAAAGGTGCCGACGTGAAAATGCGACCCGCTTCCCTCAATCCGCTGTTCGCCAGCCTCCGCGACCTGAACGGCGTGGGCGAACGGCTGGAGGAGGCGCTTGGCCGGCTGACCGGCGCCGCCCCGGATCAGCCCCCGCGGGTGATCAACCTGCTCTGGCATTTTCCAACTGGTGTCATTGACCGGCGCGAACGCCCCGCCATCGCCGATATCGTGTCCGGCAACCTCGTGACTTTGAATGTGGTTGTCAAGGCGCATCGGGCCCCGCCGCCGAGCGTCGCGCGCGCGCCCTACAAGGTCATTTGCGAGGATGACACAGGGCGGATCGAGCTGGTGTTCTTCCATGCGGACCGGCGCTATCTGCAGCGGATGTTGCCAGTCGGTGAGCGGCGGATCGTTTCGGGCCGCGCGCAGGCTTACGGCAAGCATCTGCAGATCACGCATCCTGACCACATCGCGCCCGAAGGCGACCCGGAGGCCATTCCGCTGCTGGAGCCGGTCTATCCGCTTGGCCAGCGCGTGAGCCAGCGCGCGGCGCGAAATGCTGCGCGGCAGGCGGTGGCGCGCGTCCCGGATTTGCCGGAATGGCTCGACCGCGATTTCGTCGCCGCGCAGGACTGGCCGGGCTTCCGGCGCGCGCTCGAAATCCTGCATATGCCGCGCGACGATGTGGATATGGCGGCGGCCGGGAAGGCGCGCAAGCGGCTGGCCTGTGACGAGCTGCTGTCGAGCCAGCTTGCGCTCGCGCTGATGCGGCGGCGCTTCCGGCGGCTGAGCGGGCGGGCGATCAGCGGCACGGGCGAGCGCGCGCAGCAAATCCGCGCGGCGCTGCCCTTCAAACTCACCGGCGCACAGGAGCGGGCGGTCGCCGAAATCCTGTCAGACATGGCCGCGCCGCACCGGATGCTGCGGCTGTTGCAGGGCGATGTCGGCAGCGGCAAGACGCTGGTGGCGCTGCTGGCAATGGCCACGGCGGTGGAGGCCGGCGGGCAGGCCGCGCTGATGGCCCCGACGGAGGTGCTCGCGCGCCAGCATTACAAGACGATCGCGGACATGGGCGCGGCGGCGGGCCTGCGCGTCGCGCTCCTGACCGGGCGGGAGAGCGGGCCAGGCCGCGCAACCACGCTCAAGGCGATCAAGGAGGGCCACGCGGCTATCGTCGTCGGCACCCACGCGCTGTTTCAGGCGGATGTCGAATTTCGCGATCTCGCGCTCGCGGTCATCGACGAGCAGCACCGCTTCGGCGTCTATCAAAGGCTCGCGCTGCAGGCCAAGGGCAACGGCGGCGTGGATATCCTGGTGGCGACGGCGACGCCGATCCCGCGGACGCTGATGATGACGCATTACGGCGACATGGACGTCTCAGTACTGGACGAGAAGCCGCCAGGGCGCAAGCCAGTGACGACGCGGGCGGTGCCGGTCGAGCGCATCCATGACGTCATCGACGCGGTGCGCCGCACCGTGAAATCGGGCGCGCAGGTGTTCTGGGTCTGCCCGCTGGTGGAAAGCTCGGATGTCGCGCCGGCGACGGCAGCTGAGGAGCGCGCGGCGCATCTGCGCCAGCATTTCGGCGAACAGGTCGGCCTCGTTCACGGGCGGATGAAGGGCGCGGACCGCGACGCGGTGATGAACGCCTTTGCCGCCGGGGAGCTGGGCATCCTCGTCTCAACCACGGTGATCGAGGTCGGAGTCGACGTGCCGAATGCCTCGGTCATGGTGATCGAGCATGCCGAGCGCTTCGGCCTCGCCCAGCTTCACCAGCTTCGCGGGCGCGTGGGGCGCGGCGCGGCGCAAGCGACCTGCCTGCTGCTTTATCAGGGGCCGCTGAGCGAGACGGCGGAAGCCCGGCTGAAGGCGCTGCGCGAGACGAATGACGGCTTCAGGATCGCGGAGGAAGATTTGCGCCTGCGCGGCGGCGGCGAAATCCTTGGCGCGCGGCAGTCGGGCGATCCGGGCTTCCGCGTGGCGCGTCTGCCGGAGGACAGCGAAGTGCTGGAGGCCGCGCGGGATCAGGCGAAGTTGCTTCTGGAGCGCGACCCGAAGCTGGAAGGGCCGCAGGGCGCGGCGGCGCGGGCGTGCCTTTATCTGTTCGAGCGGGACGCGGCCATTCGGACGGTGCGCGCCGGATAAAAGAAGGGGTGGACCGGAGCGCCGGCCCACCCTTCAGGGACAGGGAGGAGCATGTCGATATTTTAGTTAGCCGTTTTCAGAGAACTGTTGCCACCAGGCGTGGCTGCCGAACTCGGGGTCAGCCGGCGCGGCCGAAGCGGTAGAAACAGCGCCCATCAGGGCTAGAGCGGACAGAATGGTGACGAAGGTCTTCATGGTCATTCTCCTTGTTTTTCAGGTCTGGTTTTCGTGTGTCAGGTGTTGGTCTTAGCCGTTGTCCGAGAACTGCGCCCAGAACGCGCGGCTACCGAATTCCGGGTCAGCCGGCGCGGCAGAAGCAGCAGAAGCAGCGCCAACAATCGTCAGAGCAGAGAGAAGCATTACGATGGTCTTCATGGTCGTTCTCCTTCGATAAAGAGTGGTTTCGTCTGAGTTTTGTTTATGCCATTTCCTTTCGTCCGCGGCATGGTTGGAATATAGATCAATCGTTCTGAGAAAGGAATGGGGTTACACCGCCTCGTTACTACAGATGAAAAGTATGTG
>CAYYSM010000077.1:0-9057 GCA_964474225.1 uncultured Hyphomicrobiaceae bacterium | reverse complement strand
CAAGACACTGTCGGCGTTCAGGCTCATCGAGTCGATGCCGATCTCGACCAGGAAGCGCACGATCGCCGGATAATCGGAGGGCGCCTGCCCGCAGATGCCGATATGCCGGCCGCTGGCCTGCGCCCCTTCCACGGCCATGCGGATCAGCTTGAGCATGCCGGGGTCGCGCTCGTCAAAGTCGAAGGCCACCAGCCCGGAATCGCGGTCGACGCCCAGCGTTAGCTGCGTGAGGTCGTTCGAGCCGATCGAAAAGCCATCGAACAGCTTGGCGAAGGCTTCGGCCTGCAGCACGTTGTTGGGGATCTCGCTCATGACGTAGATCTCAAGGCCATTCTCGCCGCGCTTCAGGCCGTGTTCCGCCATCGCCTCCAGCACCCGCTCGGCCTCATCGAGCCGGCGGCAGAACGGGATCATCAGACGCACATTGCTCAGTCCCATCGTCTCGCGCACGCGCTTCATCGCCGCGCATTCCAGCCCGAAACCTGCCGCATATGCAGGATGCGCGTAGCGCGACGCGCCGCGGAAGCCGAGCATCGGGTTTTCTTCCTCCGGCTCGAAGAAGCGCCCGCCGATCAACTGCGCGTATTCGTTTGTCTTGAAGTCGGACAGGCGCACGATCACCGGCTTGGGGTAGAACGCCGCCGCGATCGTCCCGACGCCCTCGGACAGCCGCTCGATGAAGAAATCCGCCGGGCGGTCATAGCCGCGCGTCAGCCGTTCAATCTCGTTGCGCGCGGCCTTGTCCGCCACCTTCTCCGGGTGGAGCAGCGCCATCGGATGGACCTTGATGTATTCGTTGATGATGAATTCCATCCGCGCGAGGCCGACGCCGTCATTCGGCAGGAAGCTGAGCTGGAAGGCCGATTCCGGGTTGCCGACATTGATCATGATGTGCGTGGCCGGGCGCTCCAGCCCGCTGAGGTCGGTCTCCTGCGTCTCGTAGGCGAGCGCGCCGGCGTAGACGCGCCCGACGTCGCCTTCCGCGCAGGACACGGTGACCTCGCCGGCATCGGCCAGCTTTTCGCCTGCGTCTTCCGCGCCGACAACGGCCGGGATGCCCAGCTCGCGCGCCACGATCGCCGCGTGGCAGGTGCGCCCGCCCCGCGCCGTGACGATCGCTGCCGCGGTCTTCATCACCGGTTCCCAGTCCGGCGTGGTGCTGTCGGCGACCAGCACTTCGCCCGGCTTGAAGTCCGCAAGGTGCTGCGCGTCCGGGATCACATGCGCCTTTCCGGTGGCGATCCGGTTGCCGACAGCGCGGCCCTTCGCCAGCACCGGCCCGCGCTCCTCGATATGGTAGGTCTTGAGGATCTGGCCCTTGCGCTGCGAGGCGACGGTCTCCGGCCGCGCCTGCACGACATAGAGCTGGCCGTCCTTGCCGTCCTTCGCCCATTCGATGTCCATTGGCCGGTCCTCGCCGGCCTGCGTGCTGTAATGCTTTGCGATGGCGATGGCCTGCCCGACGAGGTCGAGCGCATCCGCGTCGGAGATGCAGAAGCGTTGCTGGTCGGCTTCCGGGGTGGGGAGATTGCGGGTCTGTGCGCGGGTGTGGCCGGTGGCGTAGACCATCTTCATCTGCTTGCCGCCAAGCCGCCGGCGCAGCACGGCGCGGTAGCCCTGCTCATAGGTGGGCTTGTGGACGTAGAACTCGTCCGGGTCGATGGTGCCCTGCACCACATTCTCGCCAAGGCCATAGGCCGCGTTGATGAAAACCACGTCCTTGAAGCCGGTCTCGGTATCGAGCGAGAACATGACGCCCGCTGCGGCGAGGTCCGAGCGCACCATCTTCATCACGCCGATCGACAGCGCGACCTTGAAGTGATCGAAGCCGCGCTCGGCGCGGTAGCTGATCGCCCGGTCGGTGAAGATCGAGGCGAAGCAGCGCCGGCAGGCGTCGAGCAGCATCTCGTCGCCCTTGACGTTCAGGTAGGTGTCGTGCTGCCCGGCGAAGCTGGCGCTTGGCAGGTCCTCAGCGGTCGCGGAGCTGCGCACGGCAAGGCTCAGGTCATCGCCGTACTCCTCGCGCAGCTTGGCGTAGGCCTCCAGGATTTCGCGGCGCAGCGTCTCGTTCATCCCCGCGCCATAGACAATTTCGCGCGCGGCCGCCGCGCGCTCGGCCAGCGCCGTCACGTCGGACTTGTCGAAGTCGTCGAGAAGCGCGTGCAGCCGGTCCCACGCGCCGGCCTCGGTGAGCATCTCGTAATAGGCGTCCGCGGTGATGGCGAAGCCGTTGGGCACCCGCACGCCCAGCGGCGTCAGCTCGCGGTACAGTTCTCCGATTGAGGCGTTCTTGCCGCCGACAAGCGGGACATCGTCCAGCCCCAGCTCGGATAACCAGCGGATATAGCGGGCGGTCGTCATGCGCCAGCCCTAATCCGACACATCCACCCACCGGTCTTTGAACTTATCCATGAGCTGCGGCATGGTCGTGTATTCCATCTCGTCGAGGCCGAGACGGTGCGGCTCGAACGGTCCATGCCGGCGCAGATAGTCGGCGACTTCGTTGGCCTGCGCGCGGGCGCGGTCGAAGGCCGGATCGGCGAACATGTCGCGCGGGCCGACGAGTTTGCCCTCGTTGACCTGAAAGCCGGCGGCGATCACCCGCGGCGGACCGTCGAAGCGCGACGGCGTGGCGTCCTCGAAGCTGCACGGCATGAGCGGGCCGTGATGCGAGCCGCGCATCCAGCCTTCCGCCGTGTGCGGGAAGGTGAACGGCTCAAGCGTCTCGCCCACCGCCGGCAGGCCCGACTGGCAGCGCGTGACCAGCACCGGGTCATCCTTGCCGACATATTTACCCGCGATCAGGCTGAGCCGCTGAGTCGAGGCCGATGCCACGATCAGCCCGTCCATGCGCCGGTAGACATGCTTGATCATGTAGCGGCGCGGCGCGCCGATGAACATCAGCATCTCGTACATCTCTTCCGGGCAGACGAAGCGGATGCTCTTGTGATCGATCACGTCCATGACCTCGAACTCGAAGCCCTGGTGCATCTTCGTGTCGATCACGAGGCCCGGCGAATTGAATGGGTTGGCGTAGATGTTGAACAGCGGCAGGTTCCATGCGCCGGGCGATGTCTTGTCTGCCATGAACACGATAACCGGCTCGCTGGGGCGCTCCTCGAATTCCATCTCCGCGACGCCAGGGCCCATGCCCGTGACGTTGCCCGCGAAGGTGTCCGACAAAAGGTCCTGACCCGCGCCGTAGAGCTTCAGGCTCTTGGCGGTCTCGGTGCAGGCGACGAAGGTGTCCCACGCGAACTGGTGGACCTCGCTGTTATCGACGCCGTGCCGATGCGTCATGATGAGCTGCAAGTCATCGCCGCAATTGGTCACGTAGGCGTCGATGAGCAGCCCGGAACTGATCGCCTCGGCGGTCTGCTTGCGCGCGGTTTCCAGAAGCTCGGGATGGACGTTGGAGTGGCCGACAAAGCCGCCCACATCGGCCTTGATGACGCTGAATGTGAGAAGATCAGCCATCTGCAACCTCGCTCTTACACGGACGTTCGCTTAACGATAGGCTACGCCGTCGGCGGGCATCCGGTCCTTTACCATTGTTAAGGCGTCCGCTAGCGCAGGGGCCGCTCGATCGTCTCGCCGGGCCGGATCACGCAGGGCTCGCCATTGATGAAAATCTCGGCCGGGTGTGTGGCGTAGCGCGCCGCGCGCAGGCGGACGGCATCGCGGCGGATATGCACCTCCAGCTCGTTGTCCTGATAAACCATCGTGAAGCAGACCTCCCTCAGCTCATCCGGCAGGGACGGATGCAGCCATAGCCGCCCGTGGCGCAGCTCCATGCCGGAATAGCAGCGCTGGATAATGTCCACCGTCGCCGCCATCGCGCCGAGGTGGATGCCTTCATGGGTCGTGGTGTCCTCCCGGTAGGCCACGTCGCTCTTGAGCGCCTCGTGGAACAGCCGCCAGGAGCGCTCGCGGTCGGTGCGCGCCAGCACCCAGGAGTGCACCACATGGCTGAGCGAGGAGCCGTGGGCGGTGCGCTTGAGGTAATAATCGACGTTGCGCGGGATCGTTCCCGGATCGAAGGGATAGCCGAGCTGGCGCAAGAGCGCGGTCAGCTGTTCCGCCGAGAACAGGTAGAACAGCATCAGCACGTCGGCCTGCTTGGAAAGCTTGTAGCGGTTCGGCGTGTCGCCCTCGGCCTCCAGGATGCGGTCGAGCCGCTCGATGTTGCCGTATTTTTCCCGGTAGCCCGCCCAGTCGAATTCCTTGAGCGACTCATAGTCCTCGAACTGGCTGATGATGCCGTCGCCGTGGAATGGCACGAACATCTTGTGGGTGATGTCGGCCCAGCGGTCCAGCTCGTCGTTGGTCAGTGCGAGGTCCTCGCGGATTTCCGCCCGCCAGCCCGGCGGCAGCAGGTCGAGACATTCCTGCGCCGTGCTGAGGCACCAGACCGCCATGACATTGGTGTAGGCGTTGTTGTTCAGCCCCGGTGTGTCGGCGTCGGGATAGGCGTCGTGATACTCGTCCGGCCCCATCACGCCGCGGATTTCATAGCGCCCGCGCTCGGGGTTCCACTGCGACACACTCGCCCAGAAGCGCGCGATCTCCAACAGCATCTCCGCCCCGGTCGTGCGCAGGAACTTGAGGTCGGAGGTCGCCTGAAAGTGCTGCCAGACATTGAAGGCGATGGCGGCGCTGACATGACGCTGGAGATGCGTGTTGTCGGGAATCCAGTTGCCGGAACGCGGGTTGAGATGGAGTCGCTGGCTCTCTTCCCGGCCGTTGCTGCCGCTCTGCCAGGGATACATCGCGCCCTCGAAACCGGCTTCACGGGCCAGGCGGCGCGCGGCGTCCAGCCGGCGGTGGCGGTAGTCGATCAGCGCGCGGGCGATCTCGGGAAAGCGCGTGTTGAAGAACGGGAAGATGAACAGCTCGTCCCAGAAGACGTGGCCGCGATAAGCCTCGCCATGCAGTCCGCGCGCCGGGACACCCGCGTCGAATTCGACCGTGTTCGGCGACATGACCTGAAGCAAGTGAAAGGCGTGCAGGCGCAGGAGCAGGGTGGGGTGGTCCGTCTCACCATCGCGGATGGCGATGTCCGCCCGCTGCCAAAGCCGGTCCCAGGCATCGGCGTGGCTGCGCTGCAAGTCCCGGAAGCGGGGCGCGCGCCGGGCGGCTTCGCGGGCTTCGAGCGCGGCCTCGGAGATGGCCGTGTCGCGTGAGGTGTAGAGCGCAACGACCTTCTCGACCGTGACCGGGCGGTTCTCCTGGAGCACGAAGCTTATGTCCTCCGCGACATGGCCGGGTTCAGTGATGAGCTGGCGCGCGCAGTCGACCAGCGCGTCGTCCCGGTAAATCTCCGTCCGGGCCGCCTGCGCCATCTCGATACGCGACTGCTTCGTGCGCACCCGCAGCCAGACCGGGCTCGCGTCGCCGTCACCCTGGCCGGTCGGCTCCAGATGATCGCCGCGTAGATCGCTGTAGCGGGCGACGCCGCTGTTCGTTACCCGCCCGTCAAGCGCGGAGCGAAGCTCAGCCGGGCCGGACCAGTTTTCGGCGGTTATGGTCGTCTTGATGCCCGCATAGTGCCGGTCGCTCATATGCACCAAGCGCCGGCTTTCGAGCCGCGTGCGCCGGCCCTCTCCGTCCTCGACGCGCAGCGTGCGTTTCAGCAAACCGTGGCGCACGTCGAGTTCGACGCGGTAATCGAGGATGTTCGCGTTTTTCGGGTCCAGCCAGTCGCCGTCCGCAGGCCGGAAATTCAGCGGTAGCCAGTTGGGGAAGTTGACCAGATCCTCGTTCTCGATCGTCTCGCCGGCGATATGGGTTTTCAGCCGGTCATAGCCGCCCGCGAGATAGGTGCCTGGATAGTGCACGTTGTCCGCGCTTGCCTCCTGCGCCGCGCCGCGGGTGGCGAAATAGCCGTTGCCGAGCGTGCATAGCGCTTCGCGCAGCCCCTCCCGCTCCGGGTCGAAACCGTCGAGGATCATCGACCACTGGTCATTGTCGGCGGCGGGCACGCCCGGCGAGCCGACGAGGATCTGGCCGAAATCGCTGACGACGACATCCGCGCCATGATCGATGAGCGCCCGGCCCGCCTCCTGCCGGTCCACGCCGACGACCAGACCGAAGCCGCCGCGCCGTCCCGCCTCGACGCCGACAAGCGCGTCCTCGAAAACCACGCTCCGGCGCGCCTCGACGCCCAGCCGGCGCGCGCATTCCAGGAAGCTGTCGGGCGCGGGCTTGCCTTTGAGGTCCGACTTGGCGATGTCCACGCCATCGACGCGCGCATCGAACAACTCGGCCAGCCCCGCCGCCTCGACGATCAGTGCGCCATTGCGGCTCGCCGTCACCAGGCCGGTCTTGACCCCGGCGGCGCGCAGCCTGCGGATCAGAGCCGGCGCATCCTCGAAGACGGTCACACCCTCGCTGGCAACGGCCGCGCGGAAATGTTCGTTCTTGGCGTTGCCAAGCGCGCAGACCGTGTCCATGCCTGGCGGATCGGACGGGTCGCCATAGGGCAGGGCGATGCCGCGCGAGTCGAGAAAGCTCTGCACGCCCTCATAGCGCGGGCGGCCATCCACATAGCGGTAATAATCGCGGTCGATGTCGAAAGGTGCGAAGTCCGGCCCGTCGCGGGCGCGCAAGAAAGCGTCGAACAGGCGCTTCCAGGCGCTGGCATGGGTGCGCGCCGTGTCAGTGATGACGCCGTCGAGGTCGAAAATGGCCGCGTCGAAGCGATCGGCAGAGATCACGATGGGGTCTTTCGCGGTCATCGCCGTAACCCGAACTTCCCGTTGACGGTTGGCGCATAATAACACGAATTCGGAAAAGGTATTGCGTCGGACGGCTAAGACCGGGAGGCCGCGCGCCGGCGCAGGATCAGGCGGACGATGCGCGCGCGGATGATCTCGGCGACGCCGCCGACGATAAGCCCCCAGAACGGGTCGAAGGCGGCCGTCACGCCCGCGGTGACCGCGATCACCGGCCAGCAGGAGGGGCGCGAATCGAAAAGGCGCTTGCTGATCGCCAGTTCGCCCGCCGCGAACAGCAGAAGCGCGCCCAGCCCGGCCGCCGGAATTGCCGCGAGCGCGGCCGCCGCGATCTCCGAAGGGGCAAGCGCCAGCGCGAGGAATGCCAGCCCCAACATCAGCGGTGCCGCGCCGCTGCGCGCGCCGAAGCGATGATGCGCCGCAAGCCCGCCCGCGCCGTGGCACATGGGCAGCGCGCCGAATGGCGCCAGCGCGATATTCGCCAGACCGCTGGTCGTCGCAAGCCGCGGCGGCGTGACATGCGCGGCCCGCTCGCCGAAATAATCGCCCGCAATCAGCGCGGTGAGCAGCACGGCATTGGTCAGCGTCAGCGCAAGCTGTGGCAGGACGAGCTGTGAGAGTGCGCCTTCAAGCTCGGTCAGCGACGGCCAAAGCTGCGCCAGCGAGAGCGTCTCGGCGGAGGGCCGGGCCGTGGGCTCAACGCCGAACACCTGCCCGAGCGCGATGGCGGCCGCCACGCCGAGCAGCGCGGTCGGCAGCTTCGGCGCGACGAACATCAGCGCCAGCACCGCCAGCACGAGCAGGCCGATCACCGGCTGCCCGGCCACAAGCTCCAGCGCGACCGCGCCCAGGGCCAGTCCCAGCCCGAGCTGCAGCCCCGCGATGACCGATTGCGGCACGATCCGCGCGAATTTCGTGATGAGCCCGGTCAACCCCAGCACCAGCAGCGCCACGCCCGTGAGCACGCCGCCCGCCGCCAGCATGGTGGGCGTCACCGCGCCGGTCATCGCGATCGCGGCCATCGCCTTCATCGGCTGCACCGGAATGGGCAGCCGGTAGACCAGCGCCGTCGCCACATAGAACAGCCCGAAGCCCGCCAGCACACCTGTGGGTGCCAGCCCGGCCACCGCGATCGCCCCCAGCGCCAGCGGCAGCAGCGTGCCGAGGTCGCCGAGCGCGCCGTTCAGCTCCTGCGTTGACCAGCGATAGGGAGCGCCGCGAACGGGCGTCACGTCATCCTCCCGGTTGCATCTTTAGAATCATTATTGACGGAGCCGCGCCGGATCGTGCAACGGCTTTCGCACAGATAGACGCAGAAAACAAAATTCTGCATAACATTGCAGGGTTGCGCAGGACGGGCAGCAGCCCATTGACCACGGACATGCAACCGCGGCGATGTTAGGCTGCATGGCAAGCGCAATCCGAACCCGTGAGGTCCCGATGACCGTTCAGGATATCCCCATCGTGCTGTTCGCCGCCGGCAGCCTGGAAGCGCCGCTTGGCCGGATCACGGACAGTTTCTCAGGCGCCTTTCCCGACAAGGTGCAGGCCTATTTCGGCCCGTCTGGCGTCCTGCGCGAGGAGATCGAATGGGGCGAGACGGCGCATGTCTTCGCTTCGGCGAACATGGAACACCCCGGCGCGCTGGAAGGCGAGGGCGGCGGCGGGCCGGTGGCGCTGTTCGCGCGGAATGCGCTCTGCGCGCTCGTGCGGCCGGGCCTCAGCGTGACGCCGGACAACCTGCTCGACACGCTGTTGATGGATGACGTTACCGTTGGCACCTCGACGCCGAAGGCCGATCCGTCGGGCGATTACGCCATGGCGATGTTCGACAAGGCCGAGACAGTCGCGCCTGGCGCAGCAGACCGGCTGAAGGCCAAGGCGCTGACCCTCACCGGCGCACCGGACAGCACGCCGCCGCCCGAAGGCCACAACCCCTACGCCTGGGTGATCGAGGAGGGCGCGGCCGATATCTTCCTGACCTACCGCACCAATGCCGCGCGCGCCGTCGCGCAGAAGCCCGACCTGCAGATGATCGCGTTGCCGCCAAAACTGGCGGTGAGCGCCGACTATGGCCTTATGGTGATGAACGGCGCGCCGGAAGCCGCGTGGCGCTTCGCGCTCTACGTGCTCTCGCCGGCCGGTCAGGCCATCCTCGCCGAATACGGCTTCGACGCCGTCAATCTGCCCCAAGGAGACCGCTAGATGATGCGACTTGCCGTCCTCTTCGCGATCCTGCTCATCGCCGTTCCGTCCCACGCCCGCACCGTCACCGACAGCGCGGACCGCGCGGTGGAGGTGCCCGAGGAGATCAACACCGTCT
>CAYYSM010000076.1:0-9061 GCA_964474225.1 uncultured Hyphomicrobiaceae bacterium | reverse complement strand
CGCTGAGCCGGGCACCAGCCCGCCGCCGAGCACGCGGTCGAACTCACCGATGCCGATGGGGGCGTGCGCGATCTGCCCGCCGCCTTCATCGAGACGCAGCAACTTGACGCCGCCCGAGCTTTTGCGCGCCCGCTTGCCGCCAGATGGCGCGGGCGATGCTTCCTCGCTCAGGGAATTCCATGCGCCGCAGGCGGGGCATTTGCCCGCCCAGCGCGCGGAAGATGCCCCGCAGCTCTGGCAGACATAAGCGGTGGTCGCGCGGGCCATCCGGTTCAGCCGCCGATATAATGGCGGGTGTAGCGCGGGCCGAGGCTGGTCAACACCTCGTAGCCGATGGTCTGGGCATGCGCGGCCAGCTCATCGACCGTAAGCCGCGGGCCCAGAAGCTCGATCCAGCCGCCGCGACGGGCCAGCGCGCCGGGCACGTCGGTGACGTCGAAGGCCGTCAGGTCCATCGAGACGCGCCCCAGCACCGGCACTTTATGCGGGCCGATGAAGCCATGCGCGCCGGATCGCGCGTCGCTGCCGCCCAGCAGGCGGATGTAGCCATCGGCGTAGCCCGCCGTGACGATGGCAATGCGCGAGGGGCGGGTGAGGGTATGCGCCGCGCCGTAGCCGACCGTTGCGCCGGCCTCCGCTTCGCGCACCGTGGCGATCCGGGCGAGCAGCGTAACGACCGGCTGCATGAGCGGCGCGCCGTCCAGCGCCTGCCCGCCGTAGAGCGCCACGCCCGCCCGCGTAATGTCGTAATGATAGCGCGGCCCGAGCTGGATGCCGCCGGATGCCGCCAGACTGGCCGGGGCGGGCGGCAGCAGCGCGCGCATCTCGTCAAACAGCACGGCCTGCGCATCCGTCTTGGGGTGGTTCGGCGTGTCGGCGCAGGCGAGATGGCTCATGACGAGCGCCATATCGAATGCCTCCAGCCAATCGCTCCGCTCCGCCAGCGCACGGACGCCCGACATGTCCAGACCAAGCCGGTTGAAGCCGGTGTCGAGATGGATGGCTGCCGGACCGGCATATCCGCTCGCGCGGCAATATCCGGACCACTCCTCGATTTCCGCAAGATCGCCTAGCACGGGCCGCAGCTGCTCGGTTGCGAAATGCGCCGCTGCACCCGGCGCCAGTCCGTCGAGCACGTAGATGATCGCCTCAGGAAGCGCCGCACGCAGACCGAGCGCCTCGTCAAGCGTGGCCACGAAGAAGGTGCGCGCACCCTCCTGCGCCAGCGCCCGCGCGCATGCCACCGCGCCGAGGCCGTAGCCATCGGCCTTGACGACCGCGGCCGTTTCCGCGCCGGGCGCCATGTCGCGCAGCCGCCGGTAATTCGCCCGCAGCGCATTGAGGTCGATCAGCAGCAGTGCCGTATCGCGGGGATCGGGCGTGATCTGCCCTGCGGAGGGCGGCCACGCCGCCGCGCTCAGCTGTTGCTCAGCCCCATCCATGCGGTTCCTGCCCGGAGCGCGCCAGGTCGGAGAAGCGGGTCACGTCGGCGCTGAACTGCAGGCGCACTGTGCCGGTCGGGCCGTGGCGCTGCTTGCCGATGATGACCTCCGCGATGCCCTGCACCTGGTCCATTTCATCCTGCCATTTCTGGTGCTCCTCGACCTTGGTGGTCGAAGGCTCCTGGCGCTGGACGTAGTATTCCTCGCGGAACACGAACATGACGACGTCGGCATCCTGCTCGATCGAGCCGGACTCGCGCAAGTCGGAAAGCTGCGGGCGTTTGTCCTCGCGCTGCTCCACCTGACGCGACAATTGCGACAGCGCGATGATCGGCACGTCTAGCTCTTTGGCCAGCGCCTTGAGGCCCGTGGTGATTTCGGTAATCTCCTGCACGCGGCTGTCCGAGGCGCGTTTCGACGTTCCGGCGAGGAGCTGGACATAGTCGACGACGATCATATCCAGACCCTTCTGGCGCTTGAGCTTGCGCGCGCGGGCGGCAAGCTGGGCGACCGAGATGCCGCCGGTGTGGTCGATGTAAAGCGGGATGCTCTGCATCGCTTGCGTGACCTCGACGAGCCTGCGGAACTCCGCCTCATCGATCATGCCGCGGCGGATACGCTCGGACGGGATCTCCGCCTGCTCGGCGATGATGCGCGTGGCGAGCTGCTCTGCCGACATCTCCAGTGAGAAGAAGCCAACCACGCCGCCATCCACCGTTTTGTCGTTGCCCTCCGCGTCGGTCTCGGTCCGGTGGGCCTTGGCGACGTTGAAGGCGATGTTGGTCGCAAGCGCCGTCTTGCCCATCGACGGGCGGCCGGCGAGGATGATCAGGTCGGATTTCTGCAGGCCGCCCATCGTGCGGTCGAGGTCATGCAGGCCCGTGGACAGGCCGGACAGGTGCCCGTCGCGCTCATAGGCGTGCGAGGCCATTTCGATCGCGTCGGTCAGCGCGGTCGAGAAGGACATGAAGCCGGAGCCGTACTTGCCTTTCTCGGCAAGCTCGAACAGGCGCTGCTCGGCGTCCTCAATCTGCGCTTCGGGCGGCATGTCGACGGGCGAATCATAGGCGGTGTTGACCATGTCCTCGCCGACGATGATCAGGTTCCGGCGCACAGCCAGATCGTAGATCGTGCGGCCGTAGTCGTGCGCATTCAGGACGCTGACCGCATTGGCCGCAAGGCGTCCGAGATATTGCGGCACCGTCAGCCCGCCAACCGGCCCCTCGGCCTCGAAAAAGGTCTTGAGCGTGATCGGCGTGGCCTGCTTGCCCGCCTGGATCAGCTTTGCCGCCGTCTCGAAAATGCGCGCGTGCAGCGGATCGAAGAAATGCTCTGCCGCGAGGAAGCCGGACACGCGGTCGAAGGCGTTGTTATTGATGAGGATCGCGCCCAGCAGCGCCTGTTCCGCCTCAATGTTGTGCGGCGCCTGGCGGAAGGGCAGGGCATTGTCCTGCGCGAGAACAGCCGTATTTGCGTGGTTCGTGCTCATGGGTCGAGGCATACCGCGATTCCGCTCTGTGGTGGCGGGGTATCGTCTGCCGTCTCCACGCTATACGCGATATGCACAGAGTAGCTGCGATTCGTGCGGCAGGAAATTGACCGTGGCGAATCGGGGAAGGAGGTAAGGAGACACGCGGCCGTTCGGCGTTCAGGTGCCGGCGAGGCGCGGGCGCTGGCCTTCACCTGTCTCGATTGCCTGCAGGCGCCGCTCGTCCTCGACCATGTAGTCGCGCGTGAGCGGCAGGGCGTCGACCTGCTTGATGAGCTGGATCTGGAACACCATCAGCCCCTGATAGCGGAAGGCCAGTTCGGACCCGGCGAGATAGAACTCCCACATCCGGCAGAAGCGCTCGCCCATAAGCCGCTTGGCCTCGTCGCGCCGCGCCATGAACGCATCCCGCCAGGCCCGCAGCGTCTGGGCGTAGTGCAGACGGAGAATCTCGATGTCGGCGACGATCAGCCCGGCGCGCTCGATGGCGGGTATCACTTCGCTGAGCGCGGGGATGTAGCCGCCGGGGAAGATGTATTTCTCGATGAACGGATTGGTGATGCCCGGCGTGTCGGAACGCCCGATCGAGTGCAGCAGGGCGACGCCGTCATCCTTCAGGAGCTTGTAAACCTGATCGAAGAATTCCTGATAGTGGTTCACGCCGACATGCTCGAACATGCCGACCGAGACGATCCGGTCGAACTTCTGCGCGACCTTGCGATAGTCCCGCAGCTCGAAGCGGACCTGGTTGTCCAGCCCCATCTTTTTTGCCCGGTCGCGCGCGCGGCGCAGCTGTTCATTGCTCAGCGTAATGCCGGTCACGCGCGCGTCCGACAGTTTGGCGAGCGACAGCCCGAGGCCGCCCCAGCCCGACCCGATGTCGAGCACCTCCTGGCTCGGCGAAACGCGCAGCTTCGCCGCGATATGGCGCTTCTTGGCGCGCTGGGCCTCGGCGATGTCGAGATCGGGGTTGGGGAAGTACGCGCAGGAATACTGCCAGTCCGGGTCGAGGAACAGCTCATAGATGTCGGGGGGAATGTCGTAGTGGTGCGAGGCGTTCCGGGCGGCCCGGCTCACCGGATTGTACTGGCGCACCCAGCGCGTGGCGTAGCGCAGCCCGTCGAACATCCGCGTGCTGCCGGGCGGCGTCTTTCGACCGGTGTTGGCTATCAACGTTTCGAGGAACGCATACAGGCTGCCCTGTTCCAGATTGAGCCTGCCGTCCATGAAGGCTTCGGCGATGGCCAGCCCGGGATCCAGCGCGATGCGCCATTCGACCGGTTTGTCATGCAGCCTGACGACGATTTCCGGGCCAGAGTTGTCGCCAAAGCCATGCTTGCGCCCAGCGGCGTCGATGAAGGTCAGGTTTCCCGAGGTTACGACCCGGTCCAGCAGTAACCAGAGCGGTGACATTTTCGGCCCGCGGGGTTGCCCGTCGTTTTACTGCTCCCAAAATCAGCGCGGCGCGCTGCATTGTCATTAACAACGGTAGCAAACTTTTCGTTCCACTGCCACCGGAGGAAAATTCGAGCGCGGACCGGAGCCCTCCGTTCAATGTTATTACGCGGGCTTTTCCGGCTCTTCCGTCTCCTCGGTCTGCGCGGCCTCTTCGGCCTCTGGCTCGACCCCCTCCTCGAACAACTCCTCCTCAAGCTCCTCGCGCGAGATGTGCTCGTATTCCGTTTCCTCGCGGATCGCGGTCACATCCTGCCCCTGCGCCTGCAGGTCCGCTTCGTCCTGCGAGCGCGCTACATTCAGCGTGACATGCATGTCGACTTCCGGGTGGAGCTGAATGCGCACGTCGTGTAGACCGAGCGTCTTGATCGGCCGGTCCAGCAGCACCTGGCTGCGGTTGATGGATGCGCCGGCTTCAGAAACCAGATCAGCGATGTCACGCGTGCTGACCGAGCCATAGAGCTGGCCGGTGTCGCTGGATTGGCGGATGGCGATGTAGCTCTGGCCGTCGAGCTTCTCGGCCACCGCCTCGGCTTCCTTCCGCAGTTCCAGGTTGCGCGCCTCGATTTGCGCGCGCTCACGCTCGAAACGGGCGATGTTCTCCTTCGTGGCGCGCAGCGCCTTGCCCTGGGGCAGCAGATAGTTGCGGGCGTGGCCGTCGCGGACCGTCACCACATCGCCCATCTGGCCGAGCTTGCCGACTCGTTCCAACAGGATCACTTGCATGATTCTTCTCTCCGTTCGTTATTCGTGAATTCTCAACAGGCGGCGCGCCTCGCCGCCGAAAAGCCTAATCCGGCCGCGGCGCATCGGGCGGGCCGGAACCGCCGCGCTGCTGCTGAACGCGCTGGCGCAGCCTGAGCAGCGGTTCAGCCACGCCGAGAAGGGCAACCAGCAGCGCCAGCCAGCCGACCAGCACGATGCCGACGTAAAGCAGCACGAGGATCAGCGGCTGAAAGGTGCTGCCGCGTGTGATCACATGGACCACCGTCAGCCCGAGAATGAGATAGGCCAGCAGGATCGCGCCGACGAACGACGAGGCGATCGCCGCGGTCAGCCCCGCAAACACCGTTGTGCCGATCAGCGCCAGCAGAAACGCCATCGGCAGAAAGCGCGGGTATTCCATGTCTGACAGCGTCGGCCAGGGCCGGATCAGCTGGCCCGATACCGAGGCGATCTTGCCGCCCAGCCAGACATTGATCAGCATGATGAGCAACCACACCGCCGCCACCGCGCCGGGAACGACGCCGCCCAGGAAGCCGACGCTCTGGACGATTTGCTCTTCAGTCAGTTCCTGCTCGCCCTGCTGCAGCGCGGGCAACAGCGTCTGGTCGAAGAGCTGGCGGATTCCCGTTTCGTAGTCTCCGGTGCTGGCCGCGAGCACGACCGCCGAACCGCCGCCAATCGCGCCTCCCATCAGCGCCGCCCAGGCGACAAGCCGCCCCGGAGGATACCAGGCGACGCCTTGCGGGCTTTGCGGATCGGGCCGGCTGAGCAGCGCCAGGTAGACCAGTAGCGCGGCCGGCGCGGCGAGCATCAGCGCGTAGGTCAGCGATACGTTGATGCTGAACAGCGCGGCCGCGGCGAGCATCCCGACACCCAGACCTATGGCGCTGGCGCGGATGCCCCAGCCGAGGCCGGCGATCATCAGCGGCAACGGCGTGATGTAGACGAGCAGCACGGCTGCCACCGCGCTCGACGCCGCTGAAACGAACAGCAGCGCGGAAACGAGCCCGGCAAGCGCGCCGATCACGGCAGGGTTTTTCATCACAAGCTGTCCCGCTCTTTGCTAGCGGTTAGAGACGGCCGCTTGAGCGCCGCCCCAACCCCCGCCATGGTCCGACGGATCACTTCACAATGTAAGGCAGAAGACCCAGAAAACGCGCCCGCTTGATGGCGCGCGCCAGTTCCCGCTGCTTCTTGGCCGAGACGGCGGTTATCCGGCTCGGCACGATCTTGCCGCGCTCGGAGACGAAACGCTGCAAGAGCTTGATGTCCTTGTAGTCAATCTTCGGCGCGTTCTCGCCGGAGAACGGGCAGGTCTTGCGCCGCCGGTGGAACGGACGCCGGACCGGAAGCTGTGAAATATCCGTCATTCCTGACCTCCACCACGCGAACCGCGACGCGAGCCGCGCCGTTCATCGGAGCGCTTCATCATCGGCGAGGGCTTGTCGTCCAGCTCCTCCACGCGCAGCGTCAGAAACCGGATGACGTCGCCCGACAGGCGCATCTGGCGCTCCATTTCGGCGACCGCCTCGTGCGGCGCGTCGATGTTCATCATGTGATAATGCGCCTTGCGGTTCTTCTTGATCTTGTAGGCCAGCGGCTTGAGGCCCCAATACTCCGCCTTGCCGACCTCGCCGCCGTGGTCGCTGATGACCTTGGAAAACTCTTCCTGCAGACTCTGGGCCTGCTGCGCGGACACGTCCTGCCGCGCGAGAAACACATGCTCATACTGTGGCATGATCTATCGCCTTTCCTTCGTATTGTTCGTTTCGGCGCAAAGCCTCTTTTGAGCCCGGTGCTTGTGTGCGGAAAGGCTCAAAGAAAGACCGTCAAAAGAGCGGAGACACCGGCGCGCCCGCGGGCGACCGTTCAGCCTCCAGCCGAAACTTGCGCCCTATTTAGTGCGCTGAGGCGCGCCCATGCAACAAAAATTCGCCATAAAAACCCAGCGCATAGTGGGTGCCCAGCAAGCGCAGCGAGGCGCGGATGGCGCCGGTCTTGACAAGCCCGTTGCAAACAATGTCTTTGAGCGCACATCGATTGGGTTAACATATGCAGTCAAGGAGGCTGCACCGCGGGTGGCCGTTGCCGGCGGAAGAACCCGCGCCGCGCCGCAACAAAGCATAATACCAACGAGCCTGATCCCCGATCCCAGCGCGATTTGAAGAGATGACGCAGGCGGCTTTCACATTTCCCGGCCAGGGTAGCCAGCATGTCGGCATGGGCGTCGACCTCGCCCGCAACTTCGCGGCTGCGCGCGCGGTGTTTGAGGAGGTGGACGGGGTGCTCGGCCAGGACCTGTCGCGGCTGATGCGCGAAGGGCCGGAGGATGAGCTGACGCTGACCGAAAACGCGCAGCCCGCGCTGATGGCCGTCTCGATGGCCGTGATGCGCGTGCTGGAGAAGGAGCACGGCGTTTCGCTGGCCGACCAGACGCGCTATGTTGCTGGCCATTCGCTGGGCGAATACTCCGCGCTGGCCGCCGCCGGAAGCTTGACCATCGCCGATGCGGCGCGGCTGCTGCGCACGCGCGGGCAGGCCATGCAGCAGGCTGTCCCGGTGGGCGAAGGGGCGATGGCCGCGCTGATGGGCCTTGACCTCGACACGGTGCATGACGTTGCGCGCAAGGCCGCGGATAGCGATGTCTGCCAGGTTGCGAATGACAATGCGCCGGGTCAGGTGGTCATCAGCGGGTCGAAGGCCGCCGTCGACCGCGCGGTGGAGTTGGCGCGCGAGCGCGGGGCGCGGCGCAGCGTTTTGCTGCCCGTCAGCGCGCCCTTCCATTGCGAACTGATGCAGCCGGCGGCCGACCGGATGGCCGAAGCGCTTGGCGAGGTAACGTTCAAGGCCCCAAGCGTGCCTGTCGTCGTGAATGTGCTGGCCCGGCCGGTCTCGGACCCGGATGAACTGCGCCAGCGTCTCGTCGAGCAGGTCACAGGCACGGTGCGCTGGCGCGAGACGGTCGAATTCATGGCGGGCGAAGGCATCACCAGTGTTTATGAAATCGGCGCGGGCAAGGTGCTGAGCGGGCTGGCGCGGCGCATCTCGCGCGATCTCGACACCAAATCGATCGGCACGGCCGAGGACATCGCTTCCGCCGGCGAGGCGCTCGGCGCGCAGGCTTGAGCGAAGGACCGGGGCGATCCGCGATAACAGGGCAGGGTGAGGCTCTTACATGTTTGACTTGACGGGACGCTGCGCGCTGGTCACCGGCGCAACCGGCGGCATCGGCGCGGAACTGGCCACGGCGCTGCACCGCCAGGGCGCGCATGTGGCGCTGTCCGGCACGCGCCAGGAGCGGCTGGATGATCTGGCCGCGCAGCTTGGCGAGCGGGTCGCGACCCTGCCATGCGATCTCTCCGACCGCGACGCCGTCAGCGCGCTGCCGGGGCAGGCCGAAGCGGCGCTGGGCAGCCTCGACATCGTCGTGAACAACGCCGGCATCACGCGCGACAACCTCTTCATGCGGATGAAAGACGAGGAGTGGGACCAGGTCATCCAGGTGAACCTGACCGCGACCTTCCTGATCTGCCGTGGGGCGCTGAAGGGCATGATGAAGCGCCGGTTCGGGCGTATCATCAACATCGCCTCGATCTCCGGCGTGATCGGCAATCCTGGGCAGGGGAATTACGCCGCGTCCAAGGCGGGCATGGTCGGCATGACGAAATCGCTCGCTCGCGAGGTCGCCCCGCGCGGCATCACCGCCAATTGCATCGCGCCGGGCTTCATCGAAACCGCCATGACCGGCGAATTGAACGAAAAGCAGGTCGAGACCATCGCCGCCGCGATCCCGTCCGGCACGTTTGGCAAGCCCGCCGATATCGCCGCGGCCGCGGTCTATCTGGCCAGCGACGAGGCAGGCTATGTGACCGGCGAAACCCTGCACGTCAATGGCGGCATGGCGATGACCTGAGCCGATGATTTCCGCTGCTTTTTCGACCTGGAACGG
>CAYYSM010000075.1:0-9072 GCA_964474225.1 uncultured Hyphomicrobiaceae bacterium | reverse complement strand
ACGCGCCGGGCCTGCAGATCGTCCCGCTGTTCGAGACCATCGCAGACCTGCGCAACTGCACGGGCATCATGGACCGGCTGCTGTCGCTGCCCGGCTACCGGCGGCTGCTGGAGGGGCGCGGCAATGTGCAGGAGGTCATGCTCGGCTATTCCGACAGCAACAAGGACGGCGGCTATTTCACCTCCGGCTGGGAGCTGCACAAGGCCGAGGAGAAGCTGATCGACCTGTTCTGCAAGCGCGGCGTGCGGTTGCGGCTGTTCCACGGGCGCGGCGGCGCGGTCGGCCGTGGCGGCGGCCCAAGCTACGAGGCGATCCTGGCGCAGCCCGAAGGCGCGGTGAACGGCCAGTTCCGCATGACCGAGCAGGGCGAGATCATCTCCAGCAAGTACACGAACCCGCATCTGGGCCGGCGCAACCTGGAAATCCTCGTCGCCGCGAACCTCGAAGGCTCCCTGCCGCGCGGGGCGAACAGCATCGCGCGCAGCGCGCCGTCGCTGGCGCAATCGCGCGACGTGATGGAGAGCCTGTCGCAGGCGGCATTTGAGGCTTACCGCGCGCTGGTCTATGAGACGCCCGGCTTCGCCGAGTACTTCTGGCACTCGACGGTCATCAACGAGATCGCGACGCTGAATATCGGCTCACGCCCCGCCTCCCGGAAAAAGCTGGGGCGGATCGAGGACCTGCGCGCGATCCCGTGGGTGTTCAGCTGGTCGCAAAGCCGGGTGATGCTGCCCGGCTGGTACGGCTTCGGCACGGCAGTCGCGCGCTGGTGCGAGGCTCACCCGGCCGACGGCATGGACATCCTGCGGGACATCTACACATCCACGCCGTTTTTCCGCACCCAGATTTCCAATATCGACATGGTGCTGGCCAAGACGGATATGGCGATCGCCCGGTGCTACGCCGATCTGGTCGAGGATGCCGACTTGCGCGAACTCATCTTCCAGCAGATCGAGGCGGAGCACGCGCGCGCCGTAGAGGCCGTCCTGTCGATCAGCGGGCACGACCGGCTGCTGGCCGACAACCCGCTGCTGGAGCGTTCCATCCGCAACCGCTTCCCTTATATCGACCCGCTCAACCACCTGCAGATCGACCTGCTGCGCAAGCACCGGGCCGGTGTGGATGATCCGAAGATTCTGCGGGGCATTCAGCTCACCATCAACGGGATCGCGGCGGGCCTGCGCAACAGCGGCTGAAGCGGGTTCAGCGACGGCTCCGACTCTTTCTTCAGCGTTGTGTTGAGAAACAGCGCCTTCAGGTCCGAGTCGTCAGCGGGCGGACTGTGGCAAGTGGCCTCCGCTTTCGGATGCAGGGTCATCGTGGGCCTCGCGCGTCCAGTAAAGCCTTCGCGTCGGCAGCGTCAGAGTTCGGCGCAGGCGACCGGAACTGTGACGCGCGCCGGAACGCCCTCCAGCGACTGGACGGTGTCCGGCAGATCAGTGTCCTCTGTCACGCCGTGGATAAACACCACGCGCCGCTCAAGGGCCGGAGGCGTCCCGAATTTCTCCTTCATTGCCTTCTCCAATGCGCCGAAATCGATCGTTTTGCGATAGGTGACCTTCCCGTCCTCATTCGGCTTCGGATAGCTTTCGGACTTGATACTCAGGCTTGCCGGATCATCAGTGAACGGCACCATCGTCACCCCGGCGATCGGCCGCGTCTCAATGAGATCGACAACGCCATCATCATTCGTGTCGGCCTCCATCGTCGGGCACACTGACTCGCGCGGGTCGGCTTCGGCAAAGCCGTGGATGTGGACCAAATGCATCTCGCGATCGAAACCTGTGCCGCGGAGATTGAATTCCACCTCATCGCCCTTGCGGCGAATGCTGACCATCCCGACGGGTGGCGCGCCAAGGTTTGGATTAACGTCACTGAAGGTGCCAACGAAGCGCTCTTCCGTCATTGAATTGGCGTCTTCGTCCTGCGCGCCCGCGGGGATAAAGCCGGCTGCCATCCCGACGGCGAAAGCGCTAGCCATAGCAAGGATTGTGCGGATCATGACGGCCTCCTGGTCGTTGCGCCGCGCGCCCTGCGAGCCTGAACCATCGCCGCTCGGGGCGCGCTGCCTCTCGATCCAACGTACGGGACGCCGCTGCGTTCCATGCCGTCCCGCGCGCGACGCGACCGCGATCACGCCTCGGGTGCAACGCATGATTTAAAATGTCTTGTAAGTCGGGTGCAAAAATAAGTATGTCTGCCCCACTGACGTCTTGTTTTTGGACTATGCAGCTAAAAATTCATCGCGCTCACAATCACTGATAGCACTATTTGCGGCGCGCATAGTCATGCGGGTGAAGATGCGAGCAATCGAGTGGGAGGTAGAAATGATGACATGTGCGTTCCGGAAGGTCGCCACCGCGCTGGCCGTCAGCGCTGCGCTGGCCATCTCGGCGTTTGCAACGACGTCCGGCGCCTTCGCGCAGGATACGGGCGATCAGCGGCTGAACCCGAGTGAATGGCGCCAGCAGGTCAATGCCGGCACAGTGCGGATCATCACCAAGGGCGCCGGCTGTACATGCACCGAACTCGCGTCTGACATGGCCAAGATCCTCAACGAGCTTGGCGAAACCCGCGTGCTGCCGATCCTGGGCGTCGGCTCCCTGCAGGGCATGGCCGACGTGCTTTATCTCGAAGGCATCGACATGAGCATCGTGCAGGCGGACGCTCTGGCCTACATCAAGCGGAACAACCTGCACCAGGATGTCGACGGCCGGATCCGCTACATTACCAAGCTGCACAACAGTGAGGTGCATCTGCTCGCGCGGCGCGAGATTGAATCTCTTGCGGACCTGGAAGGCAAGGTCGTCAGCTTTGGCGAGCGCGGTTCGGGCGAGCTGATCACCGGCAGCACGATTCTCGGCCTGTCGGGCATCGAGGTTGAGCGGGTCTTCCTCGATCGCGACAAGGCGCTGCAGAAGCTGGAGGCCGGCGAGATCGATGCGATGTTCAGCGTCACGGGCAAGCCGTCCGATGCAATCGCCGAACTGACAGAGGACCAGGGCATTCGTATCTTGCCTCTGGAGTTCACGCCGGAACTGGCGCAGTACTACATCCCTTCGGAATTCACCGCCACGAGCTATCCGAATCTGATCGACGCGGGTGAGGTTGTGCCAACCGTTGCGGTGGGCGAGGTGCTGGCCGTCTACAACTGGAAGTCTGACACCGACCGCTACGCCAAGCTGAATCGGTTCGTTGATGCGTTCTTCGACAGGTTCGATGAGTTCCTGGCGCCCGCACGCCACCGGAAGTGGAAAGAGGTCAATCTGGCTGCCGAAGTGCCGGGCTGGCAGCGTTTCGGTCCGGCCGAGCAGAAGCTGCGCCAGATCCTCGCCCAGCGGCAGCAGCAGGGCGGTCAGGACGAACAGCAGCTGTTCGCCGCGTTCGTCGAGCGCGTAGCCGGCGAGAACATGACCGAGCAGGAAATCGTCGAGCTTTATCGCCGCTTCACCGAGTGGGTGCAGCAGCAATAACAGCCGCGAGCGGCCGGCGGGGCAATTAGCCCCCCGCCGCCAGGACGTTCAGGCGCTCTTGCGCTTCCCGGTGCCCGAGAAGGGCGGCGCGCTCATACCACCTCTTGGCTTCTTCCAGATCGGCGGCGTCCATGCCGGCCACGCCAATCTCCTCGACGTAAGCCGGGTCATAGGTGCGCGCCAAACCGAAGGCCGCCTTGCCGCTGCCCTTCCTCACCAGAAATCGGTAGATGTTGCGCGCGCCGGACACATCGCGCGTCTGCAGCATGGCCTCGGCCCGCTGGATCATCGCCGCTTCGGTCTCCGGCGACAGCGCGTTGGAGGACCCAGTGGCCTGCGCCGTGCGGTCGCTCGCGCCAGGCTGGGAGATGTTGACCGCCACGGTGCGCGTCTGCGACTTCTCCGTGCCGCCGATGCGCAGCTTGATCTGAATATTGAACGAGCCCGTGTAGCCTTCCGGCGCGGTCAGCGTCAGCGCGTCTGCCTCATCAAGCGGCACCACCCACCGATCTTCGACCGGAAACCCCGCCGACATTTTAAAGTCGTTCGGCAAGTTCTGGAAAACCAGGAAATTGTAGACCCCGTCATCAATATCCGACACCTGCACGCGGACCGGAATGGGCGAATTCGGCGGCCCGGCGATCTCCGCGACGGTGAAGCCGCCGCCAACGTTCTGGGCGATGCGCTGCCCCTGAATGCCGACGTCATCGCCTTCGACGAGGCGCGCCGCGCGCTCGACCTGTCCCGGGGTTTCGGCAAGCGCGGGCCCCTCCTGCGCCAGCAGACCGAGAACAGCGGCGATCGCAACGCATGAGCTATGCGCCGACCTGCGGGGCCATAGTGCGTGCGCGGCGTTCAGATGGGCGGAATTCTTGCGTGCTTTCTCACTCACGGCGACCTCCCCTAGATCGGCTTATGACACCGCTTGGACGACCGCCAACACGAATATCGCCGCATTGTGCGCCGGGCATGGCGATCGCGCAGCAACCTTACGGTTTCCGTATGAAATTGGACGTTTTCTCAGCCCGTCGGAGCGTTCGAAGCGCAACCGTAACAGCAGTTATTACAAGATAGGAGAGAAAATTATGGCGGAATTAGTTGAAGCAGCAAAAAGATGAGTGCGGCTGTGTCGAGCCGGCGCCTGTCCCGGCTGCAGCACATGTCCGACCGGCGCGGCCGGTGCCCGGCCTGCAAACGGATGCGCGAATGATCTCGTTTTTCATGACGTTTCTGCGGCTCTTTCAAGCTGTTGCCAGGCAGTGGGGCGAGCCGGAGTTTCGCAATATCGCAATCCTCCTCATGATGCTCGTCGGGCTCGGCACGCTTTTCTATTCGCTGGTCGAGGGCTGGCACTGGTTCGATGCGCTTTATTTCACGGTGATTACGCTGGCGACTGTCGGCTACGGCGATTTTGCGCCGCAAACCGTCCTCGGCAAGGCGTTCACCATGATCTACATCCTGCTCGGCCTTGGGCTGTTCGTCGCGCTCGTGCGCTACATCGCCGAGGGCGTGCTGGAGCAGCGGAGGAAGCGCTTGCGTCCCGGCGAAGACGCCGATCCGTAACAATACAGCACGCCACACGCATTGCGGGCTGCAACGCATTGTTATGCAATTCACCGTAGCATGCGGCTGTCACTCACCGCGCGCCGCGCATCAGTTCCGAAGGAGCGTTGGCCATGCTGTCCGCAGGCGATGGACGCGCCAGCAAGGCAACGGCCGGTCTTGTTGTTGTCCTGCTTTCCGCTTTCGCCGCAGCGCCAGCATCCGCGCAGAACACTGACGCGCCCGCGGCCCCGGCCGTTGTCGTCGCACCAGCCGAAATGAAGGACTTGCGAGAGCGCGCGACCTTCACCGGACGGCTCCGGGCGATTCAGCGGGTGGATATCCGCGCGCGCGTCTCCGGCTTTGTCGAAGAGGTCGCGTTCACCGAGGGCAGACGGGTCGAAGCCGGCGCCGTCCTTTACCGGATCGAGGATGAAGCCTATGAAGCGGCGGTGCAGCAGACCCAAGGCTCGATCAGCGCCGCCGAAGCGCAGTTGGAGCTGGCGAAAATCCAGCGCGACCGCCAGCAAACGCTCGTCGAGAGGGGCACTGGCCCGCAGGCGCAGCTCGATATTGCGCAGGCGGAACTCGGCAGGGCGCAGGGCGAATTGCAGCGGCTCAAGGGCTTGCTCGCCCAGGCCGAGCTCGACCTGTCCTATACAACTGTCACCGCGCCGTTCGACGGCGTTGTCGGCCTGAGCAATGTCGATGTCGGAGCGTTTGTCAGTCCGGAAACCGGCGCGCTGACCACGCTCACCCGCCTCGACCCCATGAATGTTTCGTTCCCGGTCGCGACCGCGCAGGTGCTGCAGTTTCGGCGGCAGCGGGCGGGGGGCGCGGAAGGAAGGCCGCCCAGCGTGCAGCTCACGCTCCCCGATGGCACGACCTATCCGCGCAAAGGCGAAATCGACTTCGTGGACACCACCGTCGATCCCGGAACCGACACCGTGACGGTCCGCGCCCGCTTCGACAACCCGGACGGCGTGCTGCCCGATGGCGCGCTCGTCACCGTGATGCTGGAAGCCGGCGAGGAACAGCTCGTGCTGAGCGTGCCCCGCCGCGCGGTCCAGCGGGATCAGGAGGGGGCGTTCGTGCTGATCGTGAACGACGAGTCAAAGGTCGAGCGTCGTCGCGTGGAGGTCGCGCGGACCACCGTGGACCGCGCCGTGATCGCGTCCGGGCTGGCGGAAGGCGAGCAGGTCATCACAGAGGGCGTCAACAAGGTCCGGCCTGGCATCGTTGTCGACGCCGCGCCGGCCGCAAGCGGCTAGCCGCATGATCTCAGGGGTCTTCATCGACCGCCCGCGCCTCGCGGCGGTCATTTCCATCGTGCTCACGATTGCGGGCCTGATCGCTCTGACGCGCCTGCCGGTCGCGCAGTTCCCCGAAATCGTGCCGCCGCAGGTCACGGTGACAGCGAACTTTCCCGGGGCGGGCGCGGACGTGGTCGAGTCGACAGTCGCCCAGCCGATCGAGCAGCAGATCATCGGCGTGGAGGACATGATCTATATGTCCTCGACCAGCGGCGCGGATGGCAGTTAC
The DNA here is from genome assembly GCA_964474225.1 of uncultured Hyphomicrobiaceae bacterium. Classification (GTDB taxonomy): domain Bacteria; phylum Pseudomonadota; class Alphaproteobacteria; order Rhizobiales; family Rhodomicrobiaceae; genus Dichotomicrobium. Next base: position 2,515 of record CAYYSM010000075.1, on the reverse strand, counting down.
CGGCTCACCATCACCTTCGCGGTGGGCACGGACCCGGACATCGCCACCGTCAACGTGCAAAACCGCGTGTCCGCCGCTGAAGCGCAACTGCCCGAGGAGGTCCGCGCGACCGGCGTAAGCGTGCGCAAAAGCTCCAACGCGCTCTTGCAGCTTATTAGCATCTATGACGAGAGCGGCGCGCGCGATGCGGTGTTCCTGTCCAATTACGCGACCATCAACCTCGTTGATCCGCTCAAGCGCGTGCCGGGCATCGGGGATGTCAACGTCATCGGCGCGCGCGATTATGCCATGCGGATCATCCTTGACGTTGACCGGCTGACGAGCCTCAACCTGACGCCAGCCGACGTGGTGCAGGCGCTCCGCGAGCAGAATGTGCAGGCCGCCATCGGCCGGGTCGGCGCGCAACCGCTGACTGAAGACCCGGAATTCCAGCTCAACCTCGTTACTCAGGGCCGGCTGAGCGACCCTGAGCAGTTCGGCAACGTCGTGCTGCGCGCACGGCCCGACGGCTCCTTCGTGCGCGTGCGGGACGTGGCCCGCGTCGAGCTTGGCGCGCAAAATTACGATGTGATCGCTGCCTTCAACGATCAGCCGACTGTGCTGATCGGCGTCTATCAGTCGCCCGGAGCGAACGCGCTGCGCATCGCAGATGGCGTGGAAAACACGCTGGATCGGCTGTCGGCAGACTTCCCCGAGGGCGTCCGCTACGACACGACCTACGACCTGACGACCTTCATCCAGGCCAGCATTGACGAGCTGCAGATCACGCTGTTCCAGGCATTTGTGCTGGTGATCCTCGTCGTGTTTCTGTTTCTCGGCAGCGTCCGGTCCACGCTCGTGCCGGTGGCCGCCGTGCCGGTGTCGCTCATCGCCACCTTCGCCGTGCTGCTGGCCTTCGGCTTCACGCTCAACACCATCTCGCTGCTGGCGCTGGTGCTGGCGATCGGAACGGTCGTGGATGATGCGATCGTGGTGGTCGAGAACGTCGACCGCGTGACGGCCGAAAACCCTGGCATGTCCGCGTCCGATGCGACCCGCCAGGCGATGCAAGAGATCACCGGCCCAGTCATCGCCACGACGCTGGTGCTGCTGTCCGTGTTCGTCCCGGTCGCCTTCATTCCCGGCATCAGCGGTCAACTCTTCCAGCAGTTTGCCGTTGCCGTTTCGGTCGCGGTGGTCATCTCCTCGATCAACGCGCTGACGCTCAGTCCCGCGCTCTGCGCCCTGCTGCTGCGTCCGCGCACGGGGCCGCCGCGCGGCGTAATGGCGTGGGTCTCCCGGCGTATCGACGATGCCCGTAACGGCTACGCGCGTATCGCCGGCTGGCTGGCGCGCAAGGCGCTGCTCGGGCTCCTGCTGCTGATCGGCGCGGTGGCGGCGAGCGGCGTGCTGTTCAGTCTCGTACCGACAGGCTTCCTGCCGTCCGAGGACCAGGGCGCGTTCCTCGTGGAGATGCGGCTGCCGGAGGGGGCGTCGGTGAACCGGAGCGACGAAGTACGCCGTGCCTTCGTCTCCGAGTTACGCGAGATCGATGGTGTGCAATCGGTCGTGAGCGCGAGCGGCTATAGCTTGCTTGACGGGCTGGCGGTATCCAACAGCGCATTCGCCGCCGTGACCATGAAGCCGTTCGAGGAGCGCACCGATGCGGGCCAAAGCGTGTTCGCCGCCATCGCGGAGGCCACGCAAAAGGGCGCGGCCGTGCGCGAGGCGCAAGTCTTCGCGTTCAATTTGCCGCCGATCATCGGGCTGGGTACCGGCTCAGGCTTCGAATACCAGCTCAACGATCTGGAGGGACGCGACCCAGCAGACCTCGCCGCCGTCGCGCGCGGCATGATCATAGCCGCCAACCAGGACCCGCGCCTCGGCCCGACCTTCATAACCTTCTCCGCCGACACACCGCAGCTGTTCCTCGACATCGACCGGGAGCGGCTGCAAGCGCTTGGCGTGCGGGTCAGCGATCTGTTCACCGCGATGGGCGGCACTTTCGGCTCGCTTTACGTCAACGACTTTAACTTGTTCGGCCGGTCATGGCAGGTACGGATGCAGGCCCAGGAAAGCGACCGTGCCAGCGTGGAGGACATCAACAAGCTGCATGTGCGCAACCGCGACGGCGAAATGGTGCCCCTCGCAGCGGTTGCGACGGCGCGCTACATTCAAGGGCCGCCGTCAATCAATCGCTATAACAATTACCGTTCCGTCACGATCACCGGCGGTCCGGCGCGCGGCGTTGCCTCGGGCGAGGCGCTTGCAGCGATGGAGCAGATTTCCGCCAAAACCCTACCGCCGGGCTACAGCTACGAATGGACCGGCACCGCGCTGCAGGAGATCGAGGCCGCCGGGCAGACCGCGATCATTCTCGGCTTCGCCATCCTGTTCGCCTACCTGTTCCTCGTTGGGCTGTATGAGAGCTGGACCATCCCGGTACCCGTGCTGCTCACAGTGGCGTTTGGGGTGGCGGGCGCACTGGCGGCACTCCTTATCGCCAACCTGTCCTTCGACATTTACGGGCAGATCG
>CAYYSM010000074.1:0-9171 GCA_964474225.1 uncultured Hyphomicrobiaceae bacterium | reverse complement strand
GGCGAAATAGGCGCGGAAGATGTAGGACGAGCCGTCGATCAGGTAGATATGCGCGGACTCGTCGAGCGCCGGGGCGCGGCTTGTCTCGGCATCTGCCTTGGCGGATGTGCTTCGTTTCGACATGATGCGCGACTATATGGGCAGTAGCGGCATGGGGCAAAGCCGTTTGCGCCGCCATCCGCAGCCGTGATTGGGCCGCCGCGCCGAGCGCCGAGAAATCTCTTGCGTCGCCGGGGCGTGAGCGTGCAATTCTTTGGCGGGCGCGCTATGCTGTCGCGCGTTCGGTCCCGTAGCTCAGTTGGATAGAGCGCCAGCCTCCGAAGCTGGAGGTCGCAGGTTCGAATCCTGCCGGGACCGCCATTTAAATACTATCAGCGTAGCCTGATTCAAATGGCGAGCGCTACATCCGTTTGTTATATGGCGAATACAATTTGAACTGAGCTAATCGATAGAGCGAGAAATGCGTCTTGCAGCTTCATTTCTAGTGGCAATCAACATTGCCGCGATCGGTTCGGTTAACGCTGGACAGTGTAATAAGCTTTGTGATTCCTTCTGGTGGCGCTCTGCCTCATCAGCGGAGATCCATTCCACCATCCTGAACGCAAACCCCAATTCCAAGAATGAAGACGGGCAGACTCCTTTGCACTTTGCCGCAGTCTTCGGATCAAAACAGGGCATCAACTCCTTAGTAAAGTCCGGGGCAAACATTAACGCTCAGGATACGATTGGCTTCACACCTCTTCATATGGCTGCATACAACCTGGTTGGAGATCTCAGAACCAGCTTGCAGGCTGTGAACGAGCTGATCATACTCGGGGCAGAAATTGATGTGCGAAGTGAGGACGGATTCACGCCCTTACACATTGCAGCAAGTGATGGGACGCCTGACATGATTAAGACTTTGGTAGAAGCTGGCGCCAATCTTGAAGCGCGCCAGTTTCTTGGCTATTCGCCGCTGCATATAGCGGCCGCCGCTGATAACCTAAACAACGTTATGGTGCTATTGTCTAAGGGGAGCAACATCGGCGCTCGAGATGCGGACGGCGACACACCTCTGTTCAACGCAGCCAGAGGGGGCTCTCCCAGCACGATTGCAGCTTTAGTAGATGCCGGGGCAGATCCGCGAGCGGCTAATCGCTATGGTTTCATGCCCCTTCATTACGCCGCATCTTCAGATAGGCCCGAGAATATACAGGCGTTGCTCGCCGCTGGAGTTGATGTTGACGCCCGGACAGAAGGTGGTATTACTGCCCTCCACGCGGCAGCCCGCAACGGAACCCCCGAAAACATCCGCGCTTTGATTGAAGCGGGAGCCGATGTCAATGCGCGGACAAAGTCGCAAAAAACGCCCATACATTACGCTGCTATTTCAGAAGATTCCCAGAACATTTTTGCGCTCGCATCTGCCGGGGCTGACCTCAACGCTACAGATGCAGCCGGCGCAACAGCGCTCCACATCGCTGTTAACGCTGGGGTTTTTGCTCTTGAGGACTATCATCCAAAAAACATAAAAGCGTTATTAGAGTATGGATCCGATGGAACAGTCAAGAACGATTCAGGTTATACACCTTTTGACCTTGCGAAAAGAAAAGAGGAAATTGAAGGAACTGATGTGTACTGGATGCTTCATGATGCGCAATTTGAGACAAATTAATTGCTTTATGGGCACTAATGATTTACGTCCATGGTAGTATTCCTGCTCGCTTAGATGCAACGCAACGAAATATCGATAATTGAATATCGCTGCCGCCCATCCCGGCGCGCGGTTCTCGCCACCGCGCCTACAGTCGCCCGGGCGAGCCAGTGGCCCTTAACTTTCAGGATCGTAAGGGCAAGATTCCCGCTTATCAGGCCGAACAGCTGATCGCGATGATCGACAAGTATGGGACTGCCACATCCCCGAGCACATGGAAGCCGGCATGATGGGCGTGGTCCGCGTGACCTGAGCGCCGCGCGCGGCGCATTCGCCGCGCCGGCCGCCCAAAAGCTGATTCCCCCGCCCGGCAAAATACGCTAGCAAAGCTACGGTGCAAATGCGTAACAGTCCGGGGGAGCCTATGAACCGTTCAGTCCTGACATTTCTCCTTTTGATCATCGCGGTGGCCGCTATCGGCGCGGCCGTCTGGGCCTACAACGAGCGGGAGCGCCTCGCCGAGGAGTTGGGCTCGGTGCAGAGCGCGCAGCAGGCAGCCGAGGAAGCCCAAGCGGCGGCTGAAAGCGCGCTTGAGGAAGCCGAGCAGGCCGCCGAGGAGGCCCGCGCCGAGGTCGAGAGCCTGACTCAGCAGCTTGAGGAGCAGACCTCGAAGGTCGGCGATCTGGAGCAGCAGGTCGAGGATCTTACCGCCTCGAACGAGGAACTGCGCACGGAGACGCAAGACGAGTCCGAGGAGATGGCCGCGCTGCGCGAAGAACTGAACAGCACGCAGTCCGAACTGGAGTCCACCAGGAGCGATCTCGACGCGGCGCAGGAAGAACTGGCGGCGACCAAGGAAGAGCTGGCGCAGACCCAGCAGGCCCTGGAAGAGCAGCGGGCGGCGGCTGAAGAAGCCCAGCAAGCAGCCCAGGAAGCCCGCGCAGAGGCGGAAGCCGCGCGGCAGGCTGCTGAACAAACCGGCGCTGAAGAACCCGCCACGACGAACAATTAATCCAGTGCGCGTCCGGTGCCCTTGTACCGGGCGCGCTCTCGGCTACTCCATCGCTTCGCGCAGCTCGTCCAGCGAGAACGGCTTGTGGAGGATTTTCCGCGCGCCAAGCCCTTCCGCGAGTTGCAGGGCGAGCGATCCTGTCACCTTGCTGCCGCCGCCCGACATCGCGACGATCCGCAGCCGGGCAGCCTCCGGCCTTTTTTCGAGTTCCAGCAACACCTCCAGACCGTCCTTCTCAGGCCGAGGGCGCCGTCTGGTGCGAGGCGGAGGCGTATTACCGCCGCGGTGGAACCGACGACGTTCGCCTGAGCCACGGGCTTTGCCCAGTTTGCGCGGAGAAATGGCGGGACTGACCGCACGCGATGTCAGCCCGCGAGCGGCCGGGTCGCCTGCTCCAGCCAGGCCAGCGCCTCCCCTTGCAGGTGCGGCGCCAGTTTGGCGCGCACATGCGCGTGATACGCGTCAAGCCAGGCGCGCTCCTCTTCGGTGAGCAGTTCCGGCATGACCAGCCGCCGGTCGATCGGCGCGAGCGTCAGCGTCTCGAAGCGCAACATCTCCCGGTCGCCGCCGCCCACCGGCTCGGGCGGCAGCACGAGCACAAGATTCTCGATGCGGATGCCGTATTCGCCCTCGCGGTAATAGCCCGGCTCGTTCGACAGGATCATGCCCGGCTCCAGTTCGACCATGCCGCGCTTGCTGATACTGGCCGGGCCTTCATGCACGCCCAGGAAACTGCCGACGCCGTGGCCGGTGCCGTGGTCGTAGTCAAGCCCCCACGCCCAGAGCGCGCGCCGCGCGAAGCCGTCGATGTCCACGCCGCGCGTGCCCTTGGGGAAGCAGGCGGTGGCGATGGCGATATGGCCTTTCAGAACGAGCGTAAAGCGCCGGCGCATCTCCTCGCCCGGCTGGCAGATGGCGACGGTGCGGGTGATGTCGGTCGTGCCGTCGCGGTATTGCCCGCCCGAATCGACGAGGTACAGCGTGCCCGGCTCCAGCGGCCGGTTGGTGGCATGGGTGACGCGGTAATGCACAATCGCGCCGTTTGGCCCCGCTCCCGAGATCGTGTCGAAGCTGACGTCCTGAAGCTCGCCGGTCTCGGCGCGGAAGGCTTCGAGTTGTTTGGCGGCGCTGATCTCGTCAATGCCGTTGCCGGGCGCCTTCGCGTCGAGCCAGGCGAGGAAGCGCGTCACAGCCACCCCGTCACGCAGATGCGCCGCGCGCGCTCCGGCAATCTCTGTGTCATTCTTGATGGCCTTGAGCCGCACGCATGGATCGCTCGCCTCGCTGATCTCCGCGCCGCTCGCCTCGACCATGCAGGCCAGCCAGCGCGAGGCGTGGTTCGGGTCGAGGCGGATTTTCGGCGTGCCGGCCTTGGCGAAGGCGGCGAGTTCGTCGGCCAGCGTTTCGGGCGCGTGCACCGCGGCGATGTCGGAAAGCGCCGCGCGGATCTCCTCGCCCAGCCGCTCCGGTTCGATGAACAGGCGCACCGGCCCCTGCGCCGGGACAAGCGCGCGGCAGAGCGCGATGGGCGTGTGCGCGACGTCGCTGCCGCGGATGTTGAGCAGCCAGGCGACCGACTCCGGCGCGCTCAGCAGCACGGCGTCATCGCCGTCTTGCTTCAGGGAATCCTGCACCCGCGCGATCTTGTCGCTCGCCGCCTCGCCCGCGAAGGTCAGGGGATGCGGAACGACCGGGTTTGCGGGCGGCGCTGGCCGGTCGGTCCATAGCGCCTCGACCGGGTTATCGGATACGGGGACAAGCGTCGCGCCGGCGGTCTCAGCGGCTTCCTGAAGCTTACGCGCCCCGGCGATCGTCTGCAGGCGCGGATCGTAGCCGAGCCGCTGTCCCGGCTTCAGGGTTTCGGCGAGCCACTCATCCGGCTTGGTGTCCGGCGCCTTGATGATCTCGAACACAGTGCGGTCCGTCTGCTGGCCCGCCTGCAGCGTGTAGCGGCCGTCGACGAACAGCACCGCGCGCTCCGGAAGAATCACCGCCAGCCCCCACGACCCGGAAAAGCCGGTCAGCCATAACAGCCGCTCTTCGGAGGCGGGCTGAAATTCATTCTGATAAGGGTCGGCATGGGGCACCAGCCACGCATCAAGCCCGCGCGCCGCCAGCACTTCCCGCAGCCGCGCCACCCGCTGAGCGACCGCCGCCGGGCCGCCCCTGTCCGCGAAATCCTGAAACATGAATATGGTTGTAGTCCCTGTCGCCGGCCCCATCAATGTCAAGGAAACGCCATGCCACGAACACATGCACCGGCGGCATTACTGCAATGCACAAAGGGCGCTTTTCCGCTTGACACGTTTCATCCAAATCACGGGCAAGGGTGTAACCGAACACTTGATCCCGTTTGGCGAAAGCATGGTTCAAGAGGGCAGTGCCATGAGCGAAATCAAGGTTCCGGGAAACTTCCTGCGGCTGTCGGAGCTGTTCAAGCGTGCGCCGAAGGCGTCGGTGTCTCGCGAGGACGACGAGCAGCGGATCGTCGACAGCTATCTGCGCGGTCTGAGTGACGAAACGCTCGACCGTCTCGGCTATTCCGCCGAGCAGATCGACCGTCTGCGTCACGGCAAGAGCGTGCGGCTGAGCGCATAGAGCGCAATCCGAAAAGTGGGAACCGGTTTTCGGATAAATTGCGCGGCAAATCAGGCGGAGAGAGCCGCATCCCGGGCCAATCAGAACGGATGCGGTTCTAACGTGCTGGCAAAGGACGGCGGCGTATCATGACGAGGGTGGTCCAGCCCGCCCGGTCGATACGCCGCCACAGCACGAATCCGGCGGCGTTGAACCGCCGCGTCACCTGCCAGCCCTGATTCCGCAATATCCCCGACAGAACGACGACCCCGCCCTGCGCGACGACGCGGCGGATGTCGTTCGCCATGCCCATGAGCGGCTCTGCGAGAATGTTTGCAAGCACAAGGTCATAGGGCGCGCGTGCGCGGATACCCGGATGGCTCAGCCCGTCCGCCCGCAAGCAGGTGACGGCGTGATCGGTGCTGTTGAGCGCGACGTTCGCCTCGGCCACCCGCACCGCGGTTTCGTCGATGTCGGTGGCGAGGACTTGCGCGCCGCGCTTGGCTGCCGCGATGGCCAGTACGCCGGTGCCGGTCCCCACATCCAGCACATTTCTTATCGGCTTGAGCCGCGACAGCCAGTCCAGCGCAATGAGACAGCCCAGCGTCGTGCCGTGATGCGCCGTACCGAACGCCTGGCCCGCGTCGATCTGGATGCCCAGCCGCCGGCCGTGCACGCGGTCGCGATCATGACTGCCGTGCACAACGAAGGTGCCGGCGCGCACGGGCGGGAGGCCTTGCTGGCTGTACGCCACCCAGTCGATGTCCGGCATTCGCGCGATGGAAAGCGGCGGTAAGCCGGTCGGGTCGCCGAACGCCTTGCGCGCGGCCGCGCGCATCACGGGCAGACCGGGCACTTCCGCGCCGATCACCTCAACGATCCAGCCATCGCGCTCGTCTTCGTAATAACTCAGGCTGACGGCGTCGGCCGCGTCGCGCATCTCCAGATCCGCGCCCAGCACCTCATAGAAGCGTTGCGCTTCAGGCTCGCCCCCGGGGCAGATCGTCAGCCGGTAAGTTGCGTCCGCTATCACGCGGCGTAGCCCTGCCGGGTCAGATCGCGGTCCAACGCGTCACCCCAACGATCCCGCAGGAACGCCAGCGCCTCGGTCAGCGGCAGCGGACAAAGCTCGCCATCCGGCATTTCGCGCACCAGCCCGTCGCGGCTCAGACGGTTCATCGCATCGGCGATGTCAAAGCCGACGCGCACGCCGAATTCATGCTGGAGGAATTGCTCGATCGCCTGCTTGGCGTCCTCGATCTGGTCGCGGTAGACCTTTTCCTTGAGCAGCAGCGAATAGAGCAGGATGTCTTCCTTGATATCCTCTTCCTCGGCCCGGTCGATGAGCAGCGTCAGCGCGCCGCGATTGTTCGACAGGCTCTGGAAATAGAGGTTCTGCGCGAGCTGCATCATGTACTTGTTGCGGGTGTTGAAGAAGTTCATCACCTGCCGGAAGAACACGGCCCCAAGCCCGCCGAGCGCCATCAGCAGGGCGATCGGGTTGGTCGCTGCGGTCGCGGTCGAAGCCATGATCTTTGGCACGGCGGTGACAAGACCGATCACGCCGCCGCTGCCGCCCGTGACCCAGAGCTTGATCTTGTCGATGTGCTTGAGGCGCACCTGCGTGTTCGGGAACAGCATCTCCAGGTCAATCTGCGGGATATGCTTGAACACCTTGATGTGGATGCTGTGCGCGCAGAGATGCGGCGGCAGATGCGCGCGCTCCTTCTTCACGCGCTTGCGGGCCCGCTTTTCGCTGATGCCGTAGCGGCGCATGATCTCCTGCGCGCGCGCCTCCTCCGACTTGAACTTGAGCGCGAGGAACAGCCGCTGGAAGATCGGTACCCGGTAGCAGCGGTGCTTCAGGAACGCCCAGCGCCAGTCGCGCTCCCACCGCTCCTCGACGGTCGCCCCGCGCGCATAGAGCATCAGGTCCTCGAACTCGCTCAGCTCGACATGGACGGCCACGCCATAGGGGGAATTGGCGGTGAGGATCTTGTCGACCTCGTCCTGCGTGATCTCGTCGTAATTCGCGCCCTCGATCAGCTTGCGAAGCTCCTCAAACAGCCGCGCCTGGTGCTCGGCGAGTTGCTCCGCGGGAAGATCGTCCACGCCGGTGATATCGGCGTCCGGGTCGAAGGGCAGGTAGTTCTCGGTCAGCCGGTCGAGCTTGTCGGAATAGTAGAGATTGCGCCACCGCGTCATGTAGTCGAACAAAAGGCGCACCTGCGCCGGGTCGTGCCCCGGCCAGCGATGCGGCGCGGCCAGCGCCTCCACAAGCGCGAATTGAGAGACGGGAATGAATTTCTCGTCGCCCTCCAGGTCGCGAATGGCGGCGATTTCGATGATCTTGCCGGGCTTGTCCGTCGCGTCAGCCTGCTGGGCGGCGGCGCGCACGGCCGGTCGCGGCTCGGCTTGGGCGTAGTCCGGCGTTGGAACGGCGCTCTGGCTCATCAGCATGTCTCCCGGCTCGGCGCGGCAGCGGCATTATGCCCGCACGGGGCGGGAATGGGAAGCGCGGCGGGCGCATCCCGCGCGGCCGGCTGCATTGGGCGTTAATGGCGCTCGACGAAGGAGGCGACGACGCGCTTGCGCCCTGCCTTGTCGAAATCCACCGTCAGCTTGTTGCCGTCGATCTGCGCGATCTCGCCATAGCCGAACTTCTGATGGAAAATGCGCTCGCCGAGGTCGAACGCCGGCGCATCGGCGGTCTCAGAGGCGAGCAGCTTGCCGTCGATCGTTACGGGCGCGCGGGTGCCGCCATTGCCATTCTGGTGCGCGCGGGCGCGGCGGCGCCCCGGCGTGTCGCGGCCGGCGGCCTGGGCCATGTCGAAGACGTTGACATCGCTGCCCGGCGCGGAAAAGCCATAAGCGGTCGGCGCTGACTCCGCCTCTGCATGCTCTTCGGGCAACTCATCGACGAAGCGCGACGGGATCGCGGCCTGCCACAGTCCGCGCACGCGCCGGTTCTGCGCGAAGGTGATCTTCGAGCGTTTGCGCGCCCGCGTGATGCCGACATACGCCAAGCGCCGCTCCTCCTCCAGCCCGGCCAGCCCGCTGTCGTCCAGCGCGCGTTGATGCGGAAACAGCCCTTCCTCCCAGCCTGGCAGGAAGACGGTGTCGAATTCCAGCCCCTTGGCGGCGTGCAGGGTCATCAGGCTGACACGGTCGCCGTCGCTGTCCTGCTCGGCGTCCATGACCAGCGAGACATGCTCCAGGAAGCCGGCGAGCGAATCGAAATCGCCCATGAAGCGGATCAACTCTTTCAGGTTCTCAAGCCGGGTCTGCGCCTGCGGCGACTTGTCCTGCTGCCACATGGCGGTGTAGCCGGACTCGTCCAGCACCAGTTCGGCCAGTTCGGTATGCGGCATCTGCTCCAGCGCGGCGCGCCAGCGGTCGAACTGTGCGAGCAGGTCGGCCAGCGCCTTGCGCGGCTTTGGCTTCAACTCGGCGGTCTCGACGAGCGTCCGGGCCGCGCGGGCCAGCGGCACGCCCTCGCGCCGCGCATGGCCGCGCAGCACCTTCAGCGTCGCCTCGCCCAAGCCCCGCTTCGGCGTGTTCAGGATGCGCTCGAATTTCAGGTCGTTGGACGGGTTGAGCGTGATGTCGAGATAGGCGATCGCGTCCTTGATCTCCTGGCGCTCATAAAAGCGCGGGCCGCCGATCACGCGGTAGGGCAGGCCGAGCGTGACGAAGCGGTCCTCGAAGGCGCGCATCTGGAAGCTCGCCCGCACCAGGATCGCCATGTCGTTGAGGTCGTGGCCGTCGCGCTGAAGCTGCTCGATGTCCTCGCCGATCAGGCGCGCTTCTTCCTCATCGTCCCACACGCCCATGACGCTGACATGCTCGCCGTCGTCGTCCTGCGTGTGCAGCGTCTTGCCGAGCCGGCCCTGATTGTGCGCGATCAGCCCGGACGCCGCGCCGAGGATGTGCCCGGTCGAGCGGTAGT
>CAYYSM010000073.1:0-9175 GCA_964474225.1 uncultured Hyphomicrobiaceae bacterium | reverse complement strand
ACCGTCCGCGTCGAGCCTGGCGAGTCGCAGGTCCGGCTGATCGTCGCCGATAACGGCCCCGGCATCCCGGAAGACCAGCGCGAGCGCGCGCTCAAGCGCTTCGCCCGGCTGGAGAGCAGTCGCTCGCGGCCTGGTAGCGGGCTGGGGCTGAGCCTCGTGGCGGCAGTGGCGCGGCTACACGGCGGCAGCATCGCGCTGGAGGACAACCGCCCCGGCCTGCGCGTCGTGATCACCCTGCCCGCGGCGCAAAACGATGCAGGAAAGGCGCGCGCATGACTGAGACCGCACTCGCCGACCAGATCGCCGCGACGCCCATCCCCACCGACGAGGAGGCCGCCGCGCACTTTATCCGCGATGTCGCCGCGCGCGCATCCGAAGCCGGCCTGAGCGATCTCGCCACCCTGCTCGAAAGCGGTGGGCCGTCGGTCGACCTGTTGCGCGGCATCGGCGCGGATTCGCCCTACCTGTCGGGCTTGTCCTTGCGCGACCCAGAGGCGCTGTGGCTCACCCTGTCGCAATCGCCAGATGCGCGGCTGGCGCAGATCACCGATGCGCTCGCTGCGGCGATGGATACGGACGAGCAGAAGGCAGCGATGCACGCGCTGCGCCAGGCCAAGAACCGATATGCGCTGTGCGTCGCGCTAGCCGATCTGGGCGGTGCGTTCGATCTCGACCAGATGATGGCGGCGTGGTCGCAAGCGGCGGATACGCTGCTGCAGCATGCCGTCCGCTTCTGCCTGCGGCGCGCCGCGGCGCGCGGCAAGGTCCAGCCCGCCGACCCGGACGCGCCGGAGCGCGACAGTGGCTACATCGTGCTGGGCATGGGCAAATACGGGGCGGGCGAACTCAACTATTCCAGCGACATCGACCTGATCGTGTTTTACGAGCCGGACCGGGCGCCGCTTGCGCCCGGCGAGGAGCCAGGGCCGTTCTTTGTGCGGCTGACGCGCGAGTTGGTCCATCTGCTGAGCGAACGCGACGTCGAAGGCTACGTCTTCCGCACGGATCTGCGCCTGCGCCCCGACCCGTCCTCGACGCAGGTGGCGCTGTCGGTCGATGCCGCCCTCCAATATTACGAAAGCCACGGCCAGAATTGGGAGCGCGCGGCCTTCATCAAGGCGCGACCCGTTGCGGGCGACATTCCGGCGGGCGAGCGATTCCTCGAAGAACTCGCGCCGTTCGTCTGGCGCAAATATCTCGACTTCGCCACTATCGCCGATGTCCACGCGATGAAGCGGCAGATACACGCCGTGCGGGGGCATGGCAAGATCGCGCTTCATGGGCACAACCTCAAGCTCGGGCGCGGCGGCATCCGCGAGATCGAGTTCTTCGTTCAGACCCAGCAACTTATCGCCGGGGGGCGTCAGCCGGCGCTGCGCTGCCGCCGCACGCTGGAAGGGCTGAATGCGCTGCTGGCCCGCGACTGGATTTCGGAGCAGGCGGCGGAGGAGCTGGCGGAGGCTTACCGCTTCCTGCGGCGCATCGAACACCGCCTGCAGATGATCGCGGATGAACAGACCCACGCGCTGCCACGCGACGAGGAGCAGCTTGCGCGCGTCGCCAACTTCGCGGGTTATGAGACGGTGGGGGACTTCTCAAGCGACCTCAGTAAGCATCTGATCGCGGTCGAAGGCCACTATGCCGCGCTGTTCGAGGACGTGCCGGAGCTGACTTCCGGGCGCGCCTCCGGCAACCTCGTCTTCACCGGCGACAGCGACGACCCTGACACGCTGCGCACGCTGGAGCGGATGGGCTTCCAGAACCCCTCGGCAGTCACCACGATCGTGCGCGGCTGGCACTATGGCCACCACCGCGCGACGCGCACGCCCGCCGCACGCGCCCGCCTCACCGAATTCCTGCCCGCGCTGCTGGAGGCGCTGTCCGACACCGCGCAACCCGATTTCGCGCTGGCCTCGTTCGACAAGTTCCTGGCCGAGTTGCCCGCCGGCGTGCAGCTCTTCGCCATGCTGCGGAACAATCCGCCGCTGCTGAAGCTGATCGCCGACATCATGGGCTCGGCGCCACGTCTGGCCCGCGTGCTGAGCCAGCGCCGACGCGTCATCGACGCCGTGCTCGACCCCGGATACATGGGCGAGTTGCCTGAGCCGGACGATCTGCGGCGGATGGTGGCTGAGGAGCTGGGCGATGCGCAGGACTATCAGGACGCGCTGGACCGCGCCCGCGTGCTCGGGCAGGAGCAGCAGTTCCTCATCGGCCTCGGCCTGCTTTCCGGCTCGGTGGACAGCGACCGCGCCGCCAAGGCCTACAGCGATCTGGCCGCCATTCTCGTCGACGCCCTGAAAGGTCAGGTCGAGATCGAGATGGAAAAGGCCCACGGCCGGATACCGGACGGACAGTGCGCGGTGCTGGCGATGGGCAAGCTGGGCAGCGGGGAGATGACCGCTTCCTCCGACCTCGACCTCATCATCGTCTATGACCATGCGCCGGATGCCAAGCAGTCAGACGGGCCGAAGCCGCTCTCACCGCAGCAGTACTATGCTCGGCTCACCCAGCGCCTCATTGCCGCGCTGTCCTCGCCGACCGCGCAGGGCACACTCTACGATGTCGATATGCGGCTGCGCCCTTCCGGCAATGCCGGGCCGGTCGCCGTGAGTTTCGAAAGCTTCGTCGAATATCAAAGTCACGGCGCATGGACCTGGGAGCACATGGCGCTGACCCGCGCCCGGGTCATCAGCAACGGCACGGACCTGCGCGAGCGCATCGAGGAAACGGTACGCCGCGTGCTCACGCGCGAGCGTGATGCGGACAAAGCGCTCAGCGATATGCGCGACATGCGCGCGCGCATCGCCCGCGACAAGGGCAGCGCCGGCGTCTGGGACATCAAGATGGAGCGCGGCGGGCTGCTCGATATCGAGTTCATCGCGCAGTACCAGCAGCTCGTGCACGCCCATGCCGCGCCGGGCATCCTGCAGCGGAACACGGTCGCGGTGCTGCGCGCGCTCGCCAGTCACGGCTTCCTCGCCGGGCCGGACGCCGACACGCTGACCCGCGCCGCAGGGCTCTACCACGACCTCACGCAGGTCATACGCCTTTGCGTCGAGGAGTCGTTCGACCCGGCCACTGCGCCGGAGGGCCTGAAAGCCGTTGTCGCGCGCGCCGGCGGCGAGACGGATTTCGAGCGCCTCGAAGCCAAGCTGATGGAGACCGAGCGCACGGTCGCCGCCATCTTCGACCGGATGGCCGGCTGGGACTGACGCGGGCGGCGAGTTGCAGAATTTTGCCGCCTCATCTGTGGATTGCAGCCGCTGGCGTAGCGGTTGAACCGTGTTGAGCGCTGGTCAAACACCGCATCGATTTGATATAAGCTGTTATCAACCTAGGCGGCGGCGATGCTGCCGGTCTGCTTTTCCATCCAACAATGCGGATCGCCGAAAATGCACATCGCCTGTCACCGCCCGAGACCTGCTGGCGGAGTGATGCGATCATGAAGGCGCGATCTCCCGGTGCCAGACGCCGGGTCTGGATCATCGGGTTTGTTTCTCTGGCCGTCATCGCGGGCATTGCGGTTTTCAACGCGCGCGCAGCCATCGAGGCCGAGATCCAGTCCCGCGCGACGGAAAAGCTGGTCGAAGCCGGATACCCGTGGCTCGGCGTGACGGCCTCGGGCCGCGACGTGATCCTGAAGGGGGCAGTGTTCTCCACTGAGGACGAGGCGCGCGTCAAGACGGCGCTGCGCGAGGTGTGGGGCATCGGGGACGTACAGAGCCAGCTTCAGGTCGCCGTGCGCGAGGAACCTTACGTGATCTCGATGTCGCGCTCCGACGACACCCTCAAAATCCGCGGCAGCGTCCCGAACGATGAAGCGCGCAAGACCATCATCGGCCTGGCAAAAGCGAACTTTCCGGCGCTGAAGCTTTCGACCAACCTGACGCTTGACCCGAACATGGCCGAGACCGAACGCTGGCTGACAGGCGTCGGCTTCGCCCTCAGTCAGCTCAAGCATGTCGCCTCCGGGCGCTCCGTCCTGGCCGACACCGAACTGTCCTTTGAAGGACACGCGGCCAGACCCGGCGCATACGAGGCCCTCACCAGAGCCTTCGAAGAAAAAACGCCGCAGAGCATTTCCGTGAAGCAGATGCGCATCCATCCGCCCAAGGCCGAGCCCTTCACCTGGACGGTCCAGCGTGACGGGGACCGGGTCATCCTCGCCGGCTATGTGCCAAATGACGACGCAAAGGCCTGGATGATCAGCCTCGCAGAGCGGATGTTCCCGGATGCTGCTGTGGTCGACCAGACCTTCATCGCCAAAGGGCAGCCAGACGGCTGGTGGGATGCGGCCGTGCTGGCGGTGAAGGCGCTCAACCATCTGCGCAGCGGCTCGGTGACGCTGGCGCCGTCAGAGGTCAAGGTCGAGGGCGTGGCGAAAAGCCCCGAGTCGCAGCGCGCGATCTCCGGCCTCAAGGACGCGTGGCCGTCCGGCTTCGATTTCAAGGCCTCTGTCCGACTGTCCCATCACGCTCCGGCCAGCATGCCTGCGCGCAAGGCCAGCGCCGCGGGCAACTGGCCAGCCCGGCTGTAATCGCAAGACGGAATGCGTCTGCAGCCCACGACATCGACGCAATCGCGCCTGACGGGATCGGCCGGCAATCCGCCGCGGTCGCGACCCGCCTGTGGCCGCAGCGTCACGCGCGGCTTGCCAAATGCCTTAACGATTTGCCAACACACGCATTATGCGTAAAACGAAGCCGTGTTCGGTTTCTCAGCCGCGCCGTCGCGGCGCTCGCCGAAAGGACGACATGACATGGGATACCTGATTGCGCAACTTTGGCCGTTCCTGCTGCTGGCTCTCCTGGTCGGCATCGCCGTGGGATGGTATTCGGTCGAGAGCTGACGAGATCCAGCGGCACAAGCAGGGCAACCGCTCCCGGGACAAAGCGAAATGACGGAATTCGAGCTTCAGATCATCGCTCTCATCCTCGTCGCGTTCGTCATCGGCGTGGTGATCGGCTATTTCCTGCGCACACGGGTCTTTCCGGCAGTCGCTGACGAGCGCGAAGGCATTACGCTGGAAAGCCGTCAGGAGCGGCCAGCCCATTCGCTGCTTCGCGGCGGCGCGGCGACGAAAGCCAAGGGCCGCGCGAAACCCGCCGCCCCAAAAGCGCAGAAGCCCGCAGAAAAGTCCGCGCCAAAGCGCGAGGAAAAGCCCAAGCCCGCGGCCAAGACGAATGCTGCGCCTGACAACCTGCAGCAGATCAAGGGCATCGGCGCAGTGCTGGAGAAGAAGCTGAACGCGATGGGCATTGAGCGATTCGAGCAGATCGCCAACTGGACCGAAGACGACATCGCCGAGGTCGACGAGCAGCTTAACTTCCGCGGGCGCATCCAGCGCGAAAAGTGGGTCGAACAGGCCCAGGATCTGGCGAAACGTCAGGACGGCTGAGCAGCTTTTTCGCTGGAACGCCGCCGCATCCACCCGCGGCGCAGCGTCGCGGAACGGTACATTTGCCGGAAATCACTCAGCTTGCCGCAAGAATTTTTGGCTGCCGGGGTAGCGAACGTCCGGCCCGGTAGGGTATTTCTAGAGCATAACCGCCGCTCTCAGGCGCCAAACGGACAAAGAACGCGTCGACAGCACCGCGATTTGCTCAATCCTCCCCAATAACACGGACGCATCTGCGCCCCGGCTCGCCGGCGCGCAACCCGAAACCGTATCTGATCACGTCGTCCCAGGAGGTCTTCATGGCCATTGCAGAACAAATCCCGCGCGCACAGCAGGAGCGCGACGCCCGCGCCGCGCAGCTCAAGCAACGCTTCGCCGACACGCGCGCGCTATCCACGCGCCTCGCCGAACCGCTCACCGACGAGGACCAGACCCCGCAGTCGATGGAAGACGCCAGCCCGACCAAATGGCACCTGGCGCATACCACCTGGTTCTTCGAGGAGCTTGTGCTGAAGGCCCATGCCAGCGGCTATCGGGAACATGACCCGCGCTTCGCCTATTGCTTCAACTCATATTACGAAACGCTGGGCGAGCGGCATCCGCGCCCGCGCCGCGGGATGCTCACGCGCCCGACCTGCGCCGAGGTGCGCGCGTTCCGCGCCCATGTCGACGAGGCGATGGTGCGGATGTTCGAGGTCGATGAGCTTTCGGACGAGGCGCTCGACCTTGTCGAACTTGGCATCAATCACGAGCAGCAACATCAGGAGCTGCTGATTACGGACATCCTCAGCCTGTTCGCAGTGCAGCCGCTGCGCCCGGCCTATCGCGCGGAGACCGACACCACACAGGGCAAGACGCCGCCGCTGGAATGGCTGAGCTTGGACGGCGGCATCTTCGAGGTCGGCCACACGGGCGATGGGTTCGCCTACGACAATGAAGGCCCACCCCACGAACAGCTCATCCGCCCGTTCAAACTGGCGCACCGCCCCGTGACGAACGGCGAGTGGCTCGAATTCATGGCCGACGGCGGCTATGAAACCGCAACGCTGTGGCTGTCCGACGGCTGGGCGACGGTGAACGCCGAAGGCTGGCGCGCGCCATGCTACTGGGAGCAGCGCGACGGCGTCTGGCACCAGATGGGCCTCGGCGGTCTCGTGCCGGTCGATCCGGCCCGCCCGGTCTGCCACATCAGCTATTACGAGGCGCAGGCTTTCGCGCTCTGGGCGGGCAAGCGCCTGCCAAGCGAGTTTGAGTGGGAGATCGCCAGCCGCGGCCTGCCGGAAACCGGCAACACGATCGGCGCGGACCTTCTCCGCCCCACTCCGGCGCGCGCGCCGGACGGCACGCTTCAGCAGATGTTCGGCGACGTCTGGGAGTGGACGTCCAGCGCCTACAGCGCCTACCCCGGCTTCCACACGGCCGAAGGTGCGGTCGGCGAATATAACGGCAAGTTCATGTGCGGGCAGTATGTGTTGCGCGGCGGCTCCATCGCCACGCCGAACGGCCATGTGCGGCGGACCTACCGCAACTTCTTCTATCCGCATCAGCGCTGGCAGTTCATGGGCCTGCGCCTGGCTGACGACGCTTGAGACGCAACGGGGGAACCGACCATGCAGACCACCGCACAGGCCGAAGCCGCTATCCAGGACGATTTCGCCGCCGAAGTGCTGAACGGCCTGAGCCGCCAGCCGCGCTCCATCCCCTGCCGCTTTCTGTATGACGCGCGCGGCTCGGAACTGTTCGAGCGAATTACCGAACTTGAAGAGTATTACCCGACCCGCACGGAAATCGGCCTGCTGGAGCGGCACGCCGGAGATATTGCCGCGATGGCGGGGGAGGACGCGGCGATCGTCGAGTTTGGCTCCGGCTCAAGCCGCAAGACCGAAATCCTGATCGCCGCGCTGCGGGAGCTGGCGGCCTACGTCGCCATCGACATTTCGGCAGCGGCGCTCGCCGAAGCTGCGACGCGCCTGCGCGAGCGGTTTCCCGGCCTTGAGGTCATCACCGTGACCGGCGACTTCAATGAGGCGATCACGCTCCCGGCGAAGCTCGCCGGCACGCGCAAGCTGGGTTTCTTCCCCGGATCGACCATCGGCAATCTTGGCAAGGACGAAGCCGTCGGCTTCCTGCGGACCGCGCAAGAACTGCTGGGCGAGAACGGCGCGCTGCTGATCGGGGTCGATCTGAAGAAGGACGCGTCAATCCTGGTCCCGGCCTACGACGACAGCGAAGGCGTCACGGCCGCGTTCAACCTGAACCTGCTGACGCGCATCAACCGCGAGCTGGACGGCACCTTCGACCTCGCGCAATTCGCGCACGAAGCCGTCTATAATCCCGACGCGGGCCGGATGGAGATCTACATCACCAGCCAAGCGGATCAGGAGGTTTCGGTGCTCGGCCGTCGTTTCGTCTTCGCCGAGGGTGAGCGCATCCACACCGAGAACTCGCACAAATACGCGGTCGCCGACATCACCGCGATGGCCGAGGCCGCCGGCTGGACGCACGCCCGCGCCTGGGTTGACGACGACAACTTGTTCAGCCTCAACATGCTCACTCAGTAGCGTTAGCCCGATACGCAACAAACGCGCAGAATTTGCGAGATCCCGATTCCTGGCTCAAAACCCGCCGAACAAGCTTGCAAGCGCGATGACGACGATGAGCGCAATCATCGGTCCGACGATCGCGGCCATGAAGATGTCGCCATAGGCTTCCTTGTGGTCGAGCTTGCAAATGCTCAGCACGGTGATGACCGCGCCGTTATGCGGCAAGACGTCCAGCGTACCCGAGGCAATGGAGGTCACGCGGTGCATCGCCTCAAGCGAGATGTCCTGCGCCTGCGCCAGCTGCACATAAGTTGGCCCCAGCGTCTCCAGCGCAATGCTCATCCCGCCCGAGGCAGAGCCGGTGATCGCGCTGAGCAGATTGACGGCGACCGCCAGCGATAACAACGGATTGAGATCGCCCAGCGCAAGCAGCGCATTGCTGATCAGCGCGAAGGCCGGCAGCGCGGCGATCACCGCCCCGAAGCCGACGAGGCTGGCTGTCGCGGCGATCGGCAGGACCGAAGCGTTCGCACCCTCGTCGAGGCTGGCTTGCAGACTGGTCAGGCGCGACCAGTTCAGCACGACGATCAGCAGGATCGCCGCCACCAATGCGACGATGATCGCCCAGACGCCGCGCACGGCGTCAATGTCGGTCGCGCCGAATTTCGGCTGGGCGAGATAGGCGGTGTCCATGGCCGGAACGACGAACTGGATGAACAGCAGGTTGACCAGCACGACCGCGACGACCGGCGCTATTGCCGCCGCAAAGGAGGGCGGCGCGGCCTCTGTTGGCGTGCCCAGCGGCAGCTCGCGGATGTCATAACCGTCGCGCACCGCCCCCTCGCGCATCATCAGATCGCTTTCGGGCGCCGCATCATCGTGTTCGCCGTAGCCTTCGCCCCGCGCGAGCGCGCGGGCGCGCTGCCGGTTCAGCCACCACATACCAAACCCGAGCATGATGAGCGCGGCGATGATGCCGAGGCCGGGCGCGGCGAACGCGGTTGTGCCGAAGAACGGCATAGGGATCGCGTTCTGGATGGCGGGGGTTCCAGGCAAGGCGGACATGGTGAAACTGAAAGACCCCAGCGCCAGGCTCGCCGGGATCAGCCGCTTGGGGATGTCCGCATCGCGGAACAGGGACGCCGCGATCGGGTAGATCGCGAAGGCGACCACGAACAGCGACACGCCGCCATAGGTGAGCACTGCGCAGCACAAGACGACCGCCAGGATC